>DUDC01000116.1:0-8047 GCA_012959465.1 Planctomycetaceae bacterium | reverse complement strand
ACAACAAACAAGATGGCGGTGGATCACCCAACTCGCAGCAGACGGTCGACGTAGTCTTTTTCCAGGCCGAAGACCCCTGTGAAGAAGATCCAGATACCGACGTTTTGGCGGAAGAAACTGTGGCGGTGAAATCCGACGGGGATCAACGCGGGCAGCTTCACAATGGGTACGAAGAAGAGGCGATGAAGACCGGCCGCTCATTTGATTCGCGCTTTTGCCAGATTGGGCTTCCAAACCGCCGTGTTCAACGCAAAGTACTTATTCACGAATGGCGGCTTCTTGCGGCTCGCGTACCAGATACGATACGAGCCATCGGACTTTCGCATCACCGAGTGACTAGTGACGTAGTTTGATTCCCAAGACCGCTCGGGGTCGGGACGAAGTACCGGATTAAGAGGATGCTTGGACCAAGTCAGTCCATTCGTGCTAACAGCAAATCCCAGCGCAGTCGTCGCCGCCCGACTCGACCAGTAGCTGCCATACCACATTTGATAGACGCCATCGACTTTCAACACGGCCGGATAGAAGAGTCGCGATTTTTCCCAGGCTTGGTCGACGACCAGACACGGATCGGGAGTCACTCGCCACCGCACACCGTCGGAACTTGAAGCGTGCCGTATCACCCACTGTTCACTCGATACGTCGGTGAACCACATGCGGTAACCGCGACCATCCACGATGATTGTGGGCGCATACACACCTTTCAATTGAGGTGGAGATGGCGCTGCCCAACCGATGCCGTCAAGGCTATTCGATTCATGGAGGGTATGCGTCCCGTCACCTCCCGCAAACCAGGTGGAAGAGAACCACAATCGCAATCGCCCATTTTCGCGGCATAGAGACCCGTCCGCGTGACGCAACAAGGTCGGCGTCAACACCGAGTGTTTACCATCGCCAAACCGATAGACCGGGTCGTCAGAATGTCGTTGAAACGTTCGCCCGTCCCGGCTGGTGGTAAGTCCCATGTGAAACACTCGCTCGACAACAGACGCCGTCGAACCGCAATACCAAAGTCGATACGATTTGTCTTCAAAGGCAACTAGTGGGGCAAACATGTGGGTGTCGTCGAAGGCCCCCTTCTTACCGAGCGACACGATTGGACCATCTGTGTCGCGGACCCAGATCTGTGTTGTCTCGAGCCATTGCCGCAACTCGGCAGTTGCCGCCGACGCCGCTGATGGCAGCGCAAGCCAAATAAGGCAACAGATGAACCGACGGCCGTCTCTCGCTGAAGTGGATCGTGAATACAACATGGGCGTCCCCGTAGAAAAAGAAAACCGCGGAATTTTCAATTTTCCGTCTAACGCAACGATCTCAATGCAGCAGATGATCTCATCTTACTCGTTTACCGCTTCGTGCACGATTTCGCAATCGGGAAGCGCTTGGAGAAATTTGCGCCCATACGGTTTTGTCAGAATACGGGGATCTAGGATGACGACATGGCCATGGTCACTGGCAGTCCGAATGAGGCGTCCGAATCCCTGCTTTAGTTTGATGATCGCCTCGGGCAGTTGATAATCGTTGAAAGGGTTACCGCCCGATTCGCGGATGATATCCAAACGAGCCTCGATGAGTGGCTGGTCTGGCACACTAAATGGCAGTTTCGCGATAATCACGTTTAACAACGAGTCGCCCGGCACATCGACGCCCTGCCAAAAACTATCGACTCCAAGTAGTACCGATCGCGGATTTTTTTTGAATTGTTCCAGCATCGCGGTTCGTGGCAAACCGGCAGCTTGGCTGTAGATGGCCAGGTTTTTTTCGGTCAACCAAGGCACCAGTTGACGTTCGGTATTGCGGAGCATTTCGAAGCTTGTGAACAATACAAAAGTGCGACCGTCCGTTCGCTCAACGTGCCGTTTGATCATCGCGACGCATGATGATTCGAACTCGGCGCGTTGCAAATTTGGATCGGGCATGCCTGTCGGCACTATGATCTTCGCCTGTTGACGATATTGAAAAGGGCTCCCCAACTGGACAGCCTTCGCTTGAGTTAGACCGATCCGCGATTGGAAGAAATCGAAAGACCCCTTTTCACTGGTCGAGAGCGTGGCACTTGTCAGGATGATCGCCTTGTCCTGCGAAAATAGTTTTTCTCGCAAGGTAGCGCCGACATTGATTGGTGCTGACATCAGCCGCAATCGAGGATTACCACGGCGATTCACATTGGAGTTCAGCCAATAGACGGTTTCCGACTCGGTCTGCTGCTGCCAAGCGTCCAATTCATCCGCGACGCCATGTAGGCGGTTGGCTGCTGACTGTAAATCCTGTTTCGAGGTCGGCTCCATGGTCTCGCCGAAGTTCCGTGCCAATTTGGCAAGCTTCCGTAGCGCCGGTCCCAGCAAGTTTTCAAAATCCTGCGTTTCCCGCAATCGACCATTGTTCGGCAACGTCGATTGTAGATCGTGTAGGTCGGCGAACAAGTCGTCGGCGGCGAGGCGGCAATACAATACGGCCTCGCGGCCCTCCTTGAATTCGTGATGGACGAAGAGTCCTTTATTCGTGACGTCGTTGTACAAACGACGCAACGTGTAGTCGATTTGCCCGGACGAGATCGACATGCCCAGGTGGTTTCCCGCAACTGCTTCCACGGTGTGGGCTTCGTCCAAGATGACCGCGTCATACTCGGGCAAAATGGCCGCTCCAACATCGCGCAGTGCTAGATCGCTGAAAAAAAGTGCATGATTGACGACCAAGATCTGCGCTCGACCGACTCTTTCTCGCGCTGCATAGTAGAAGCACTCTTTACGCCGTGGACAAGCTCGACCCATACAATTGGAACTGTCACTACGCACCTCATCCCAAACACTCGACCAGGGTCGGTAACTCATCGAACTCAGCGAGCCGTCGTCGGTATCCCGAGCCCAATCGCGGATTTGTGCCAGTTGATGAGTTTCTTCATCTCGCTCAAACAAACTCTGTTGCCGGTCGACCGCCTGTTCGAGTCGTCGAAGGCTGACGTAATTGCCGCGTCCCTTGGCCAGTAGCGCCGTGAATTCTCGCGGGATCACGCTATTGAGGAACGGGATGTCTTTTTGAAGCAACTGTTCTTGCAAACTGATCGTATGCGTGGAAACGACGACGCGTTTGATATTGGTCGACCGGTCGGTAACTGCCAGAATCGCCGGCACCAAGTAGCCAAAGCTCTTGCCGACACCCGTTCCAGCCTCAACGACCAACGGACTCCTACTCGCCAACGCTTCAGCAACCACTGCCGCCATCGCAACCTGTTGCTCTCGATGTTCGTAGGACGAGAGACGAGCTGCAACTCGGCCATCAGGTCCTAGGATGTCGCCTGAAGTGAGGTTCATTGGAGAGACTTAAAGCCCGGTAGGGTCGTGTGGGATGACGTTGCAGTGCAGTTTTCAACGATGGTCCCTTGTTTTGACCGTTCGCTCAACCCCAGGGCCGCGTGCTAATCAGGCCTTTCTCAGGGCTACTCGCGGTGGCGTAGAGTCGCTTGGGAATCCGACCGGCCTGGTAGGACCAGCGACCCGCATCGATCGCAGCTTTCATCGCTCGAGCCATTTGAACAGGATCGCGGGCATGGGCGATGGCCGTGTTCAGCAGCACTCCGTCCACACCCAACTCCATGGCCATGGCAACGTCACTCGCCGCGCCAACGCCCGCATCGACAATCACCGGGTATTCTGGGTCACCATCCTTCAAGTACTCTAGGATGATGCGAATATTGTTGGGGTTGAGAATCCCCTGTCCCGATCCGATCGGACTGCCAGCTGGCATGACGGCGGCTGCGCCCGCCTCTTTCAGGCGTCGCGCCAGCACCGGATCGTCACTTGTATAGCACAGCACTTGAAATCCGTCCTGGACAAGCTGCTCGGTGGCCTGCAGCGTGGCGACCGGGTCCGGCAACAAGGTCTTGCTGTCACCCAACACTTCGAGTTTTACCCAATGGGCACCGGGATTGCCCAAATCCAACAAGATCTCGCGACCCAGCTTGGCGGTGCGGACGGCATCACGAGCGTTGTAACAACCGGCCGTGTTGGGCAGCAGCGTCAACCGTTCGAAATCGAGATCATCGAGGATGTTTCGACCATCTCGGTCGTGCAGCCGGTCCCGACGCACAGCGACTGTCACACAGTCGGCACCCGATGCGTCAAGAGACTGACGCATCTGCTCCATCGTTTCATACTTGCCCGTGCCGATGATCAACCGGCTCTGAAGTTCGTGCGTGCCAATACGCAATGTGCTCTGTGAGGCTAAAGTCGACATGAATCGATCCGTCTAACCTCCACCCACCAGCGTTACCAATTCGACCTGGTCTCCGGGCCGAAGCACAACATCGCCGTGCTCGCGCCGAGGTACGACCTCCATATTTAACTCGACCGCCACATGTTGTTGTTTATTCAGTTGGGCAAGCAACTGGGCGACGGTCGTGCCATCGGAAACCTGGGTTGGCGTGTCGTTGATCTGTATTTCAATGGCGATCCACTGCCCTTCTATTCGATCGCACTATTCGATCGCAACGTTTCGAGCTTTACCCGCGTCCAAGAGAACCATCGGCGCAACCTGCACATTGACCGTGGCAGCTGCATTGCGATCCCAGGGGATTCCCCACACGGCGAAGTTCCCCGTGTTGGAATCCACGACATAGACCACACTCTGCGCCAAACGTTTGGGGCCGAGACCACGAGGAAGATTGGCGATTCCCGTCACGATCAGATATTTTGGCTTCTTGCCCGGCTCGATGCCCAAAGTTTGAACGACATTCGTCTTGAATCCGGACCTGAACGTTCCCGACTTATTGTTCAAGACGTAGCACATCATTTCGCCGGTAAGAAAGTCGAGGACAAACAACCCCTCGCTATCGTCGATGGCACCCGTGGCAACGGCCATCGTGTCCGCACCATGCGTCGCGGAAGCGTGCAGGAATTTCTGAGCCAACCACTCCGAGGAATCGGTATTCTTCGCTGCATCCGTCGATTGCACAGAGGATCGACCTACCAAGAACGAGGCCAACAATGCGACAACCACGACACCGGCCAACGTACCGACGACAAAACTCCGCGAGAATCTGGATTGCATTTTCATTTGAATGCTCCGCCTTAATCAATCTTTTGCCTGTTGTGCGATACGAGTGTCAGCCGAGACATGCCGTTTCTTGAGCACGTCGAAGCAACCCTTCCTCGCTGTGTTCATGCTAACGAACCACCGCTCGATTAGCCAGTGCGGTGCCGCCAAGGTCGGCCGTTCAACCACGCTCCGCACCTCGCCTAGCACCGTTGTTTGTGCTAAAAACTACAACTTCGACCAGAAATGTGACGGTGTGAAATTTGCGACGAAAGGAGCCTGATGGCTATTAACGAACCACTCGAAAGAAAACTCCGCATGGCCCTCGTAGGCGGCGGCCAGGGCTCCTTCATCGGTCGAGTCCACTGTACTGCCGCGGTCTTGGATAATCGGGCAGAATTGGTCGCCGGAGCACTTTCATCGAATCCCGAGCGGGCCAAAGCATCGGCGCCGGACTACGGAATCTGCGAGTCTCGTGCCTATGGTTCGGTACAAGAACTGCTGGAATCCGAGAACCAACTCCCCGAAGATCAGCGAATCGATTTCGTCACAGTCGCCACGCCCAATCACACCCACTATGAAATCGCCAGTGCCGCTATCAATGCAGGCTTCAACGTCATCTGCGACAAGCCGATGACGTTTGACCTGGCCCAAGCGGAACAGTTGGCTCAGCAAGTCGATCAGTCGGATGTCGTGTTCGCGCTGACCCACAACTACACCGGCTACCCATTGGTCCGTCAAGCTCGAGAGATGATTCTCAATGGTGAATTGGGGGAAATCCAGGCGATTCGAGCTTGTTATATCCAGGGCTGGCTACGCACACGATTGGAATCGGAAGACCAAAAACAGGCCGCTTGGCGGACCGATCCGTCACGCAGTGGGGCCGCCGGTTGCTTTGGCGACATTGCCACACACGCCTACAATCTGGCTCGTTTTATGAGCGGCCTTCTCCCCGAATCCATTAGCTGTCACTTGAAAGTCTTCGAAGATGGCCGCCGTTTGGACGATTACGGCACCGCGGTGATTCGCTTTGAAAATGGTGGTCTGGGAACTGTCACCGCGTCGCAAATCAGCCACGGTCGAGAAAATGACCTGTCCATTGAAATCGACGGGACAAAGGGTGCCCTGCAGTGGCGACAAGAAGACCCCAACCAGTTGATCGTCCGACGAAATGGAGAACCGCACCAACTGTATACTCGCGACCCAAACGCGCCGTTCATGAACGACTCTGGGAAAGCGGCTTGCCGACTCCCCAGTGGACACCCCGAGGCTTTTTTTGAGGCTTTCGCGAACGTCTATCGCGCGGCGTACGACGCGATGGCTCTGCGAGCCACCGGTGGGTCGGTAGAACGACGCGACACCGTTTATCCCAACGTTCACGACGGTGTTGAGGGGATGTTCTTTATCCAGCAATGCGTCGAAAGCAGCTCCCAGGATGGGGCCTGGCTTCCACTGCGGCACGAACGGGCACGACACTAAAACAGGGCTGCAGCCGGATATTGCCCCGGTCGGCCATCAAGTGCGGCTACCCACTCGCTTGCGCTTCGAGCTTGTGTTTCCGGAGGCGCCGGTGATTTTTCGGCTCATCGGGTGCGACCGGGCCGTCCACATTTCAGTTTGCCAATACCCCCCTTTTAACCTAGTCTTACACTTCACGGCACATGAACTGTCTGAGGGAACGACGCGTGAAGCACAAAACTGGACAGACATTGACGCTGTGCTTGCTCACTTGCCTAGGGTGCACAACAGTGGACCCGCCGGCCGATCTCTCCCCGCTGACCAACGTCGACGCAGACGACCTGCGGAAAAAACTGGACGATGAGCTCGAATACACGTTCGGCAGGCGGTTAGATCTGAAGCAACAAGCGACATGGCAAATACTGCATGGCGCGCTGGCTTACCAACGTGAATTCGAGGTGATTGACGCTGAAAGCGAGACCGTTTCAGCCGTCGATTACCTATTGGCCGGGGGCGCGATGAGTGGTTGGGACATCGAATTGGTCCCCAGTCGTATACGACCCAATCCGGGAATTCGAGCTCTATTAGATCCCGGTTCGAAGGCCGGACAGGGCCACCAAGACCAATGGTTTGCCGTACTTGCTCAATGCGATCTGGCACCCGAGCAAACCATCAAGGTCTACGGCGAAACCGTTACGATGGCCGATTTCGTATTTCAGGTTCAACAGGATGTGCCGCGCAATCTCGGCCGCGAATACAGTTGGACGCTGATCGGGCTGACGACGTACCTGCCAACTGACGCCGAGTGGACAGGAAGCGATGGCGGCCAATGGAGCATTGAGCGTCTGATGGAGATCGAGCTCGAACAGGACCTCAATCGATCGGCGTGCGGCGGCACGCACCGGTTGATCGGCATCACGATGGCCCTCAATCGACATCTGGCGCAAGGCGGTGAGTTGACGGGCGTTTGGAAACAAGCGGATGATAAAATCCAGGAATCCATCGCACAGGCCAAGAGACTACAGAATCGCGCAGATGGCTCTTTCTCGATTCACTATTTCGACCGTCCGGGGATGTCAGCCGATCTTGCCCAGGACCTCGGTTCGACGGGCCACGTCCTCGAGTTCCTGGCCTTGGCCATGACCAAAGAGCAGCTGAGCGAGCCCTGGGTGCAACATTCGGTCACACACTTGTGCGAGTTGTTTCACCGCACTCGGGAGATCGGGTTAGAGTGCGGAGCCCTCTATCACGCCGCTCACGGACTCGTACTCTATCGCCAACGCGTGTTCGGAGCTCGCAGCTGGAAACCGTAGTCTGCGGACCAGCGGCGCGTGGAATCGGGATCCACTCCGCGACTACTTTAGCCGTAGCGGCGGGTCGTCATCCTGACGGGTGGGAGGCGGTCCGACGATGACATTGGTTTCCTCCTGCTGCAACTGAGTTGCCCGCTGCACTCTCCGCTTTTGCACGTAATCCCGCACCTCGACGGCGTTCCAGGGTGGACTGGCTGGCGAAATTCCATAGTTTGGCAGGGGTGATCCGACAAATGGGACGATGC
>DUDC01000115.1 GCA_012959465.1 Planctomycetaceae bacterium | reverse complement strand
CTTTCTTTGGTTCGTGAGCAGGCCATCCGTCCGCAAACAATCTGGGAATTGAAGTCCCAGACGCTAAAGAAAAGCGGCTTGGTTTCGCTGCACCGTGGCAGCGAGTCGTTCGATGATCTTGGCGGACTGGACGCGTTGAAATCTTTCTGTACGCGGGCCATGAGACGACAGTCAAATCTCGACCCACTCAAGCGTCCCCGTGGTGTCTTGCTGTTGGGCGTTCCAGGAACCGGAAAATCGGCATTCTGTAAAGCTCTCGGTAATGAAACCAACCGTCCCACGTTGACGCTCGATATTGGGTCTTTGATGGGTTCGTTGGTCGGTCAGACCGAGGCCAATATCCGGCAGGCATTGCAGATCACCGATGCGATGGCGCCCTGCATCTGTTTTCTGGACGAGATCGACAAAGCGTTGAGTGGAGTCGCTTCCAGCGGGTCGACTGATAGCGGTGTCTCGGCTCGATTGTTCGGTACGTTTCTAACTTGGCTGAACGACCACGAATCAGATGTATTCGTGGTTTGCACTTGCAACGACATCAGTAAATTGCCTCCGGAGTTTTCAAGAGCCGAGAGGTTTGATGGGATTTTCTTTCTGGGTCTTCCAGGGACGAGCCAGAAGGGAGCGATCTGGAAGTTGTACCTCGACATGTTTGGTCTCGACCCCGAGCAGCCCAAGCCGAAAACGAAGGACTGGACGGGAGCGGAGATTCGCAGTTGCTGTCGGTTGGCGGCGTTGTTGGATGTGTCGTTGCTCGAAGCCGCGAAGAATGTGGTACCCGTCGCTGTGACTGCTGCCGAAGGCGTTTCGCGCTTGAAGGCGTGGGCTTCAGGTCGCTGTTTGGATGCTGACATTGCGGGGATTTACAACCCAACTGGGACAACTGGACCGAAATCCCGCCGCCGCATCCCACGTGACCCGTCGTTGAACTGAAATCGAAAGGCGAATTCGACCAAAACGCACAATCATCCCACAGAGTTCCAACCTATTTCAAGGAGATCACGCCTATGAGCACCATGGTCGATGAAACAGCCGTAAGCCCATCAACATCACCTTCCCAGCGGTTGCGCACATCGTTTGCCGCTGTGAGGATTGCATTCACTTGGCTGGGTACTCGCAAGACACTTACGACAGAACAGACAGCCCAGGCTGCCAACACGTTCGGTGCCGAAGGCCAATTTCTGTCGGCAGGGAAAAAACTACTCGACACGAAGCACCCAGTATTCAAGGCCGTCACCGGCGTGCGCTCCAGGATCGTATCCTTTTGGAGGGGGATCTCGCTGCCTTTTCCAGAACCCGGTGTTCGACTGATTCGCCAAGATCAGATAGACGTAGTTGCCGAACAACTGACAGGACTCAAGGAAGAACTCGATGAAGCAGTGTGGCGACTTGACGAACGCTACGCTGAGTTGAAATCAGTGGCTCGTGATCGACTGGGAAGCCTGTTCAACCCAGCCGACTATCCGGATTCGCTGCAGGGGATGTTCCATGTGACTTGGGATTTTCCATCGGTAGAGCCACCAGACTACCTGCGACAATTGAATCCCGAAGTCTATCGCCAAGAGTGCGAACGCGTTACCAGCCGGTTTGACGAGGCAGTTCAATTGGCGGAGGCAGCCTTTGTTGAAGAACTGCAAAGCCTCGTATCTCATCTGACCGAGCGGCTGTCCGGACAGGCGGACGGAAAACCTAAGGTCTTCCGCGATTCGGCAGTCGACAACCTGACGCAGTTCTTCGAGCGATTCCGCGACTTGAATATCCGCAGCAACGAACAGCTCGATGATCTGGTCAGTCAATGCCAGCAAGTTGTCTCCGGTGTTGAACCTCAATCGCTGCGTGACAACCAAGTGCTGCGGATGTCGGTTGCTGGCAAATTGTCGCAAGTGCAGAGCGTTCTGGATGATCTGCTGGTGGACCGACCTCGCCGAAACATTTTGCGTCGCCCCCGCTGATCAGGAGGTCGCAATGCAACTTGTCATTCAACCAGATGGTTCGGTCCGGTGCGTGTACAGTGAGACGCTTGATCTTAACACACTGGGTCGGGTGAACATCGTACGCGGATCGCATGTTGAACCTGACCCGTCCGGCCATTGGTTCGCTGATCTCTCGCCCGTTTCCGGCCCACGCTTCGGCCCTTTTTCTCGGCGAAGTGACGCCCTCGCGGCGGAGCAAGTCTGGTTAGAGGAACATTGGTTGAGCGACGTACGCGGTAACGCTTTGTTTCGTGCCGGGCATGGCCGGTGACCAAGTTCACTGGTCGCGATTGACGGTAGCCGAATATTGCCTTAGTCCGGTTTCGACTTCCCTTGGGACGAACAACTGTGGATTCCTGGTCGCTTGGTCGTGGGCTCGAAATGATTGCCATCCGGCAAGAGGGTTTGGTTGGTAAGTCAGCCGGCTGACTAACGCGGGCTGTTTTCGTTTCGTGTGCCCCGATCCAGGGCGGTGTGATTTTCGCGCTGCCCGGATCGGGCAGCGTTTTCTCTTTTCTCGGAGTAAACGCAGATGGTACAGACCCAACTCGATCGACTCGTCGCTGACGCAACCGGCGAAGACATAGACGAGATTCAGCGCCGCGGCTTCAGTTTGGCGGACCCGACGGAAACGAATTTCGATCCCGAACCGGATTGTCGGTCGCCGCAGATCATCGACTGGGACGATTTGGAGGCTCAGCGATTTGAAGCCAGTCCATGGAGGCGGCCGCATGAGCCGACAACAGCGTGAGTACAATCATTGGCGTCGGCGGGATCGGTCGACAAGTTGTTTTGCAACTAGCAGCCATCATGGTCCACCAGTTCACTCGCTGGCTTCGCGACATCTCCGTCGATTCTGACACAACGCTCAATCTGCTGGCGGGTGAACGGACTGTGACGTGAGCTCGCAACGTACGAAGTCCAACACTCACCAAAGCCCGACGACGAGACTGCCGGAGCGGTTTCATCGTCGGGCCTTCTAATGGAGTACATCCATGCCTTCTGTTTCCACCCTCACTAAACCACCGATTGAGAATCGAACGGGGTTGTTCGATTACATTTCGCCAACACGATTGAACACATGGTTGTCCTGTCCGTTGAAGTTCAAGATTCGCTACGTGGACGGGATCAAAGAGCCGACATCGCCGAGCCTTTTCCTTGGCAAACGAGTCCATCACGGTTTGGCGTTTTTCTATCGCCACCTGCAGGACGGTCAGATCTTTTCGGCCGACGAGGTGTCAAATCGCGTTCTCGAGGCGTGGGACGACGCTGCACGCAACGAGAGGATCCAATTCGATTCGAGCGATCACGAAACCGCCTTGAAACACAAGGCGGTTGGACTCGTTCAAACATATCTCGATCGGCGCGATCCCGGCGAAGGTCTCCCTATCGCAGTCGAGTCGCCGTTGGAGTGCCCTCTAATCAACCCAGATACGGGCCAAGACCTCGGTATCGGGTTGTTCGGGTTCGTTGATCTCGTGTTGAAATCACCAACGGGTCTGGTGATTGTGGACTTCAAGACGGCCGCCCGATCTGGCGGCTTGTTGGACATTGCCCACGAAATTCAGTTGTCGTGTTATGCGTACGCATTTCGACACCTGTACGGAGAAACAGAACATGAGCTGCAAATCCGCAGTTTGATTAAGACCAAAACTCCAAAGATCGAAATTCACCGTTACCCGGCCCGAGACGAGTCGCACTTCCGAAGGATGTTCGCTGTCATTGGTGCCTATCTCGAAGATTTGCGGTCAAACCGGTTCGTCTATCGACCGGGATGGACTTGTTCGATGTGCAACTTTCGCGATACGCATTGCCGCGCCTGGCAGGGATGATTGAAAAGACGAAGCACGGCTGGTCGTTAGTTGACGTTACTTCGTGGGACGGCCAAATGCGGAGATCCCTACCCCATCCCCGGGCGTCAGCGGGCGCTCGGGGAAGAAAGTCCACCTTCTTTAGCTATCACGAAAGGCCAGACCAACTAATCTCGTGAGAACTCTCGTTCCACTGCTTTTCAAGGCTTGCTAAGCCTTTCCCGTACTTGTGACAACCTGAACACGCACAGCAAAGGGGCATTCTACGAAGCGTTTCCGCCAGCGAAAGCCCGCGCGCAGTTTGCGGAACATTGCCGAAAACGAGTTGAGCACCATGACGCGCCAGTGCGTTTCGGGACGCCGCTTTGCGACCATCAAGCAACTGAACGTCGAGACAACGGCCTGGTCAGATCGTTCAAACCAAGAACAAAGAGGCGTCGATTGGCAGTTCAAAATCAAAGACGCCAAAACAAAACTGAAGTCACCCTAACCCAAAATTAAAACCTGACGCAGCACTAGCTTGCCAAGATGAATGCTCCGCGTCCTCTGCGGTCAACATATTCAATGAGCTGTCGCATAACACTCTGCATATTCACTGCTCCGCCCATGATGTTTAACAGCAGCAGTTTTCTCATGCAAAATGTTGAGCGTGCGAATCACTGTCGAGTTACGTTTTAGGTCCTGCCGATCTTGGGTAGCTGATGTTGGCAACCTCCTAAATCCATACGGGGAAGATCGTTGTGGAACTTCACGCAGAAGATTGAAATCGGCTAGGTAGTATCCACTACTATGCTCATTTCAATCAATGCGTGAAGTTAGCGATTGATCGCTTTCAG
>DUDC01000114.1 GCA_012959465.1 Planctomycetaceae bacterium | reverse complement strand
GCAAAGACAACGGTGACCTTTATGACAGGCTGATGGGACTTGTAAAGAAGTCGATTGAAGGCCAGGACATCGTCAGTGTCACCTTTGTGTGGATGCAGGGAGAACGCGATGCCAAGACGAAAGAACTCTCGGTCTATGGCAGCAGTCTTGTGGGTTTGGTCGAGCAACTTCACAACGACCTCGGGCGGAAGGACGTCAATGTCGTGATCGGCAAGCTCGGTAAAGGCCAACTCGAAGGGAAACCCTGGAGCGAGGATTGGGCGTCACTCCGCAAAGTCCAGGAGGATCTCTGCAAGGCCGATCCTCGCTGGGAGATCGTCGACTGCGATGACTTGGAAATGAGAGGCGACAACCTCCACTTCTCTGCGGACGGCTACAAGGGGATGGGTAAACGATTTGCTGCCAAAGCCATCCAGTTAATCGAGTCGGTCGAATCCTCGCGATCGGCAACCATTCATGGACAGGTCGTCGATCCAGCTGGAAAACCGATGCAGGGCGTCATGGTATCCGCCTTTGACGAGGACCATCGAAAATGGACGTCCGTCTTCAGTCAGTCCGACGGCTCGTACGCGATCGATGGTTTGCGCGATACGGATCACACTGTACGTGCGCGACTGATGGGCCAGCTTGACGAGTGGATTGAAGACGTCGAGGCGGGCGCGGGCGAGACGGAGTTGGCGATCCGCATGGAGCCGGCAACCGGCGCAGACCTTGAAGATCAGCGTCCGGCCAACAGCGCGTTCGGAATGCTGAAGTTCGAGAACGCGGAAGACAAACAGAATTTCAAGATGTTTTGCGCGTATTGTCATCAGATCGGGACGATCGGGTTCCGAACTCCGGAAAAACCAGTCGACTGGGAAACGATGCTCCGGCGAATGGATGGCTTCGGCGGGCTCTACCGGCACACACAGAAGACGATCGTCCCGCGGCTCGTCGCAACCTACAAGGATGATGCCATCAAGGAGTGGCCCATCTTCGTGCCGCCACCTGCGCCAACTGGTCTGGCGACGAAGGCCAAAATCACCATGTGGGAAATTGACGAACGTGACGTGGGTGCGTTTCACGATATGGAGGTCGGAGCTCACGGCATGGTGTATGCGGTGCATATTGGCAAGCAGTATACGGTCGAGCTTGATACCGCGACGGACAAGCAGACTTTCTATAAGTTGCCGCGACAATCATACGGTCCGCACTCGATCGAATTAGCGAACGACGGCAACATGTGGATTACGCTTTGCGTGTCGGGTCAAATGGCCAGATTTAATCCCCGGACGAAGGAGTATCTGGTCTGCTCCAGTGCCGAAGCGCCGGCCGCACGGGGTTCGTTTCCGCACACATTGCGCATCAATCCCAGTGATCCAGAAGGCTTGATCTGGTACACCGACGCCGGTCGGAATTCCTGCTTCTCGCTGCACCCAAAAACGCTGGTAGTCAAGGAGTACCATCTGCTCAGTGCCGGACAGGCGGTTGCGGCGGGCAAGGGTGAATCACGGGGCATCACACCCTATGGACTGGACTTTTCACCGGTCGACGGGATGATTTGGTATTCAAAACTGAATGGGAATCGTATTGGCCGCCTCGACCCGAACGCTCCCGACGGCGATATCAAAGAGTGGAATCCACCATTCCGCGGCCCACGCCGACTGCACGTTGCCCCCGATGGCATGGTCTGGGTACCCGGTTTCGGCTCGGGCGTCTTCGGAAAGTTCGATCCAAAAACGGAAGCGTGGACTGTGTATGATCTCCCCGACGCGGAGAATCAGATTCCGTATGCCCTGAACGTCGATGCAAAGGGCTACGTCTGGATTTGCGGAACCGGTAACGACACGCTGAATCGGTTCGACCCTGAGACCGAGGAACTTGTTGAGTTCCGATTACCGATGCGAGTGTGCTATACCCGCGAAATCGAATTCGATTCAGAGGGCAATATCTGGACCAGCACCAGCGGTCCGGCGCGCCATATGGAACGCGGTTTCGGCGCCATCATCAAACTGGAGTTGCCCAAAAATGCCAAACATTCCGGCGGCATAAAACTCGTCGCTCGGACCTACGCAGCGCATCATCAGGTCGGGAACCAGCTGCCTGATTTTTACAAGAAGTCGCCCAACGGAAAGCTGTTCGCCGAGATTGACGGTACCGACCTACCTGATGGTTACACGCCGCAGCAACATCAGAACTACGTCGATAAGAGGATGGCCGGCCTGAGCGAGGCCCAGCGCAACCGGATCGGCAGACTCTGGCAGGAGCGGAGAAAGATTGATCCCAACATGGGAAACGTCGGGCAGACCTTCGTTCGAATCATGGAACACGTCGCCAAGGAGAAGGCGAAAGACAACTAACGCGCTGGCGACAACTGTAAAGTTCGATGAGACGCGCTGATTCGGCGGCGCAGAATCAATAGGAAGGATCGCATTTAACGGAATCCCCACGGATTCTCCGTGGGCTCGTGTTGGGGGTTGGCTGGAAGCCAACCAGTCCACTGGCCAACAACGTGCAACGTAAATGCGAGATTCTTCATTGTCCATCCGGTTTCAAATCTGCGAAAGTACAGACACTGAACACCGAACATCGATCTCGTTAGGGTGCCAGTTGGTACTTTCCCGTCGCGAATTGTTTATGACAGGCGTTGCATTGATTCAACATCTGAGCGTACAGCTTCTTTGCCGCGGCAAAGTCCTTGGCTTTTGCGGCCCGATACAACTGCCCTCCGTACTCGCGACTATGAACTCCGTGAGCGTTCCAATCCGCTTGATTTTTGTCGGCCTTCCGCAACAGAATTAGGTTGCTCGCCTCCGCCAGAATCAACGCGTCCGACTTGATCGCCTTCCATCCTTGATTGTCGGATGGCGCAGAGGCCATGTTGACTTTGAGACGCTTGTACGTCGGTTGAAACACGTATTCCATGAATTCGTGCATGCTGGACTCGACAGGCGCCATGGCCGCTTTGTCGGCGGTTACTGCACGCGTCTCCGATGCCGAATGCCAAGCTACTACGGCGACGGCAATACCAATAATCGTTGCGAGCATTAGACGCTTCATCAATCGTTCTCTCTATTATTCGGTGGTTAGTGGGCTCAAATTCAGGGTACATATGCCGAGGGACAAATTTCACTTGGGCAATCAAAGCGAGAATAATTCAAACGAAGGTCGACGGCAAGACGCCGAACCGTGCCGCGTCTTCGATCGTTGAAAAACGGGTAGCCCATGGGTAAGGATCGGAAAACAATCCGTATCGATGAATCCAAGGCCCTTGCCCGTCAGTTTCTAAATCGTGCCTTCCGAGCGTTGGGCGCCTGATCTTGCAAAACCCGAGGCTAGCGCCTTCGGCTCAAATCCCCGGCGACAATGCGGCCGTAGACTCATAAGCCAATACCCGACTACCCTGATTCGTTGGCAACCGATGCAACAACTGCTAAAATTCTCCATCGCCAGGGATCCTCTCAAGTGTTCACAAGAACTGCACGCACCTATCCCAGCTGAGACATCGGATCACCAACAACAAAAGAAGTCCGCACATGACGATCGTCTTTCGACTCGCGTTCATCATCATTCTGCTAACAAGTTGCGACCCACTTTTCGCTCAGCCGGGTGGGCGTGGTCCGATCGGTCGTCGAATCGAGCCCGAAGATCTGAAGGCCGACGTTGGCACGAATGTAATTCCTGACCGTGAGGCGTTTGAACGGCTCTCGTACAAGGGATTTGACGTTGGACGCGATGGTTACCTTGCGAATCTTCAGTTTGTGAAGTTCTGCATCGACAAGGCAAATCCAGCTGTCCCAAAAATCTATTTTATGAATACGGCAAACCACCGTGCGCATCCCCCCTTCATGAGGATGGTGGGGATTTCGACACGCGAAAGGGGCGCCATAACCTATCTTCCGCGTCTCACCAATCCGTCCGATGAACCCGGGCTGTATATCGTTGATTTTGAGCCACGCGACTCGTACTCATTCGAGGAGATCGACGGGTTCCTCAAATTGCTGACAAAACAGATGCCGATCCTGAAGGGGCGGATTGCCTTCCATCCATTGGAGGGGAACATTGCCCGCTACGAACGTGAGAAGGAGAAATATACAGCGGGCGGTGTCGCGGTACACTTGAATTCCGACTTATTCAAGAACATTTCATTCTTACCGCTCAATTCTGCTGAGGGCTATGGCCTGCTACGTTTGATGGATCGGGACGCCCGCCCAACATCACGCGACGTGGTCATCTACAAGACGTTGCCAAATCAAATGCCGAGAGTTGCCGGTGTGATGACCGAAGTCAGGCAAACTCCGTTGTCTCACGTCAACTTGCGGGCGATCCAGGACAAGATCCCCAACGCGTTCATCCGGAACGCGTCACAAGTGGATAACATCAAATCACTGATTGGCAAACTCGTTCATTTCAAAGTGACGCCACAAGGCTACCGACTTCGCTCGGCAACAAAACTCGAAGTGGACAAACATCTGGAGAACCTGCGACCGGCAAAGTCACAAACTCCCGTTCGCAACCTGAACACGAAAGAGATCAGGCCATTAAGTGAAATCGCCTTTGCTCAAGCCGACAGCTTTGGCGTGAAGACGGCCAATCTGGCCACGCTTCGTTCGATCAAGATGCCTGCGAGTGTTCCCGATGGCTACGGAGTTCCATTCTACTTCTATGACGAATTCATGAAACACAATGCGTTCTACGAGTTGGTCGACCAGATGCTGGCAAAGCGGGAGTTCAACGACAAACCTGATCGCACAGTTCAGATGGACCGACTCCAGCAGCTTCGCCTAAGGCTTGAGAATGGAAAAATGCCAGACTGGATGTTGCATTCTCTAGCCGACGTACAAAAACAGTTTCCCAAAGAGACTTCCATTCGATGTCGATCAAGCACGAATAACGAAGATCTACCAGGATTTAGCGGTGCGGGGTTGTACGACTCGTACACCCACGATCCGACCGAAGGCCATCTGGCCAAGTCGATCAAGCAAGTATACGCCAGCTTGTGGAATTTTCGCGCCCTGGAAGAGCGAGAGTTTTATCGGATTGATCACAAAACAACCGCAATGGGTGTTTTACTGCATCCGAACTTCAGTGAAGAGAAAGCGAACGGTGTCGCGGTGACCGCTGACGTCCTCTACGAGACCTATGGAAACTACTATCTGAACACGCAGATCGGCGAGGACCTAGTTACGAATCCCGATCAGACATCGTCTCCTGAAGAGATTCTCTTGGGTTGGTGGAAGAGAGACGGCCACGAGATTGTGCGTCGATCATCCGCCATCAACGACAAACTGCTCCTAAGCGAATCACACTTGGGCGATCTGCGTGATTCTCTCGCTGAGGTTCATGTTCGCTTTGCAAACCTCTACAACAAGTCGAAAGACGATGAGCTGTTTGCGATGGAACTTGAATTCAAGATCACGGCGGACGGCGAGCTTGTCATCAAACAGGCTCGCCCCTGGGTATTTAGCAACGTGCGGTGACACGTCTGAGCAGGATTTTCTATTTGGAGTGCGGTGACTTGTCACCGCTTTCTCTTAGAACGGCACAAAAGAGAAAGCTCCGACAAGTCGGAGCACTCCAAAATTTGTCTCACACAAAGACACAAAGTCACGAAGGATCGTTCATTATTTGCGTGCGGGGGTCGCTCAATGCTCCCATTGGATACCGATGCCTAGGCCGCCGCCCGAGATGGGGATGGGGGCGATTTGAATGCGGCGGGAATCTTCGGTTTCGTCCGTCGACTTACAAGCCATATGCGCCATCCACCAGCCCAGTATCACCTGCGACGTGTAGTGCGCATCGTGGTTGATTCGGGATACGCCGGTGAGGGTCGAACACGTGTAGAGTGAGATCGCGGCAAAGCGGTTGTCTGTCATTTGCGCCGCACAAATAAACGGAACGGCACCGACGAACGTGTGTCCGCTGACTCCGTTTTCGTCGCCAAACAAGGCCCAATTCGAGCCGGTAGATGACTCCAATGGACGCGACGCCCCCGTGATACGTTGGAGGAGCAGAAGGGGCGGGAATCCAACCAGTAGACTACGTGCAGAACGCTGCCCCCATTCTTCTACCATCTCTCCCGAACGAGTGTGCGACGCTAGGCGTCCAACACTGACCGCGGCACAACTGGCCGCAATTAGGTATCTTCCATCACCCCAGTCGTGGGCAATGCTGGAAAGATCGTCCCAGGAGTTGGATCGCACATCTTCTTGCCAGGCGTTCCGAAACTCGCGATCGGCGTCGGAGTGAGCCAGGACTGCGGCGATAGCAAACATGCCTGTTGTCGTTTTCGTATTCTTCCAGGTGTAGAAGTTCTCGTGGTCGTCGCGGATGTCTTCCCACAGACTGAACGTGTCGGCTCTCGTCGTTCGCCATGCCGATGGCGGAGTGTCGAAGTTGGCGAAAGTCCCACGGTCCGGATACTGATCTGTCGCCGGCGCGGGACGGCTTCGTTTGACTGTCGCGGCGATCGGAGGCAGTCGCAGTAGCTCAACCGATTGCACGGACGTCAGTACAGTGGGACTCCCCGCCTCGGTCGCCCGCATGGGCCCACGAACAAACTGGCAGCCAGTTCCCGACAGAATTAGCGAGCCGAACACCAAAAGTGCGTTGTACTTCATAATCTGCCCAAGTCGTTCCGACGCCGCTAGGCCGACCGCAACTGTCAAACCTAAACGGATGTACGGTTCTTATCGACGTTCCAACAGAACATGTCCACCGACGCCCAGCTCAGCCCGCAAAATCGATTTAGACGGGAATCATTGCGCGATCGTCCAATCGGCTAACGATTACCTGATGTCCCTAAACTGTGTCCGGGAAGTCGCTCTCAGTCGCGAGGCCGGATCGACCAGAAAAGTCCAAGATTCCGTTAGGATACGCGAGATTTGTAGCCAACAAAATCCGCGGACGCAATTCCCAGTTGACGTACATTGAGTACGGTTGCCTGTCACCACTATTGAGTAGAACCCACTTCATCTCGGAGCAAGGGAAAGCTCCGACGAGTTGGAGCACTCCAAAAAGACTCGCATCACGCCGGCGATTCAGACTCACCGATGGCCGCTTGCAACTCGAGCCAAGATTCTTCGGCTTCATCGAGTGTTTTGGCGACAGTCGCGGCTTCGTTGTGCAATCGCAAGGCCTCTTCAGGATCGGTCGTCTTCAACAGCAGGCTAGTGAATTGCCGTTTTTCCTCGTCGAGCCGGGCTATTTTTCGTTCCAAGGCACTAATTTCTTTTCGCAGTTTACGTTGATCTCGCTGCGCGGCACGACGTTCATCCTTTGGCGTCTTACCCATTAGCGGCGGTTTCGATCTCCTCGCATTGAGTTGACGCTCACCTTCGTCAATCTCCTTGTTCATCGCATACAGGTACGCGTCGTAGTCGCCGATGTAGTTTCTCGCGCGTCCGTCACGCACTTCGATTACCGATGTCGCAACACGCTGCATGAAATAGCGGTCGTGAGCGGTAAAGATGACAGTACCTTTATAGGCAAGCAACGCTTCGGCCAGAACTTCAGTCGTTTCTACATCGAGGTGGTTACCTGGTTCGTCAAGCACGAGAATGTTATGAGATCCCAGCAATAGCCCGGCCAGGCAAAGACGCGCGCGTTCACCACCCGATAAAACAGAGATTTTTTTCTTCACGTGTGAGTCGCGAAACAACAGCGCGCCCGCCAACGCTAAAATATGCTGGTTGGTCGTATCGGGGTTTGCTCTGTATTCGAGATAATCGAGTACCGTCTGATTGTCGGGCAAGCTCGCATAAACATGCTGTGCGTAGGTGCCGATATCACAATGATGTCCCCAACGCACTTCACCATCCAGTGGATCGAGTGAACCGACAAGCGACCGCAAAAGCGTGGTCTTGCCCTGACCGTTGTCACCCACGATGGCCGTTCGCGAGCCGTGTTCAATCTCGAGATCAATGTTCTTGGCGACGCTCAGCTTGCCGCCGTCATCGAGCTGATAACCGATGTCCAGGTTGGTAGATCGAACCGCTGGACCTTGTCGCGACTGGACAACCGGAGCGCGAATATGCGCGATCGCTTCATTTGCCGCGATCTGGGTCGTTTGAAGGCGGTCAAGTTGTTTTTGCTTCGACCTAGCCTGACTGGCCGTGTTCGCGCCAGCACGATTTTTGTCAATGAACCGCTGAAGTTGCTTTTGCTTGGCGATGACGGTCGCGTTCACCCGAACGTCGTGCTCGCGTCGTTCCTTCTGATACTCAAGAAACGCGTCAATCTTGCCAGGGTACATCGTCAACTTGCCAAGCGACAAATCAAGTGTGTGTGTGCAAGTTGCCGCCAGGAATGTGCGATCGTGGGAAACGATAAGACAGGCCTGACGAAATCCTCGTAGAAAATGTTCCAGCAGAATCTGAGTCCGCAAGTCAAGGAAGTTCGTCGGCTCGTCGAGTAGAAGCAAGTTCGGTTCATGCAGTAACAATGCCGCCAGTTTGACGCGAGTCTGCCAGCCGCCCGACAATTTGGCGACTGGTCCTTCAAGATACGCACCTTTCAATTCGAATTGCCCGGCCACTTCGCCGCATTTCCAGTCGGGTTGCTTGCTGTCACGCATCAGGAAGTCGAGTGCCGATTCACCGGGCTGAAACGGATCGTGTTGGCGTAGGTAACCGATCGACAAATCCGGGCTCTTGAGTACCTCTCCCGCTTCAAGTTCCTCGTCGTCCATCAGAATTCGCAGCAGCGTCGATTTTCCGGCACCGTTGCGTCCGACAAATCCAACTTTGACGTTGTCGATCAAAGTCGCTTCAGCACCATCCAGCAGAACTTGGTCACCATAGCTCTTATGGGCATCGCGGATTTGGATTAACACTGCCATGAAAAAAATGACCTATACGTGACCTGTTCGTGAATTTTCGAGAACAGTGATGTTAGAAGGAGCCGACGATTTGGTAAAGGCGCTTGTTACCGTCGAAATTGCCGATTGGGACACCGCAGTCAAGCCGGGCGTCACAATAGGCGACGTTTTTGGCGAGTTTCCCGCTAGATCAATCGGAAGCGTGCGGATCGAAGTCGCGCTACTTCTCCTTAGTGTCTTGGTGTCTTTGTGTGAGAAGAAATTAAGCGTGCGCGCACAAAGCCACAAAGAGTCGGATGGATTTACAGTGAATCCACCGGAAGCCTCGCTACTTCTTGCCGAGGATCGGTGTGTCCCAGCCTTCGATGTCGGCAGTCTTTACGCCCTTTCGGTAGCCGCCGAAATTGAAGGTAACTGGGTTGTAGGGTCCGACAAATGAAACGTCATTGTCGGCTTTGATTGCGTCGTCCATCCCGAGACACCAGAAGTGTGCGTTGACAAGCATCCGACGGAACCCTTCGTTGAGGATATCTTCTGAGGCGCCCTGCGTGGTGGCGAAGACACGTGATTTGGGGTTGTCGGCCTTGTAGTGACGAATCCAAACGACGGGCAGGATCTCCTTATTCGGATCCGGCGGGTCGGCGAACTTCATACCGTTGAGGATTTGTCCCTTGGCAAGAATGATACTACCTTCACGCGGATGAGCGTTGTAGCCGCCGCACTGAGTGTGGACGTCTTTGACACCGCGTAAGATCGGATGGTCGAGTTGGTCATTCTCGAGTTGGAGTCGTGAGCTCTGCCTGTGGTTGCGACCGTAGTGGCCGACCCAGTGTTCGCCCAAAATCGCCTCGCCGAACCCGGCCATCCACTCCTTTTCATCTCCTTTGTAGCCTTCGTTGTACTTCGCGAATTTTCCTTTCAGGCCGTTGAATCCATGCGTGGACGTTCGCAGACCGATTACCGGCTTGCCGGTAGCAAGGTAATCGTCAATGTGCTGCATCTGGTCATCTTTAAACGCCTGAAATCGTGTGAACACAACCATCAGATCTGCCGTCTTCAGCGCCTCGAGACCGGTGATGTGACTGCTGCCGGGCTTGAAGGTACCGTCCTTTGGATCGGTAGTCACAAAAAAGCTGCACTTGAATCCATGGTGCTTGGCCAATATGCGGGCCAACGCCGGCAGGCTTTCCTCGCCACGGTATTCGTGATCACCTGAGATAAAGACGATGTGCTTTCCTTTGCCGGGGCCCTCATCACCCTCCCACACCACGCGATTGGGGTGAGCGGCATTGGCCACCGCCCCATTCACAGCAAACGCAAACACAACCATTAGTCTGACGACATTCTTGAAGCGGCTAGACATTGTCTTCTCAACTTGAATTGGTGCGGAATTTTAGACGGTTCGCAGCCCCTACGTTAACGAGGATGCTGACCGACGTCAAAATCCCCGCCGGAGTATATCTGAATTTTCGTCGATTCTTGACGTCAATGAAATGCGAACCGTCACCCTGTCTTTGTGAGCCAAATCGTCTCACACGAAAAAATCAGAGGTTGTCCGTCAAGGGTGGTTGTGGATTTCCCTCTTTGCTCCTGCTCCTTATCCCTCCGCTCGCAGCTGCTGTGTGGCCTCGTAGCCTCCAAGACCGGGATCTGCATATCCATCAGGATGACATCGAACGGGGTATCGTCACTTTGTGCGGCCAGGGCAAGATCATGAGCAATCTGCCCATTTTCCGCGACGGTCACCTCGGCCCCCGCCTTCTTCAGCCGAAACGCGATGAGTCTCTGATTATCGGGGCCGTCTTCAACCAGCAGCACGCGGCAATCGAGTCTAGACTCGGCACCAGCCAGCTCCATGTCGCAGCTCGTTGACGGGTTACGATACACCAGCCAGTCGGAATCGCATCGAGTATCAAAACTGATCCGTGTTGAGGAGAACGAGCGTACAGGCGAGAACGACTTCAATGCCTGCTGTTTTCAGCTGGCGTTCGCTCTGCTCAGACTCAGAACCAGGGTTAAAGATGACACGCCTCGGATTCACTTCAATTAACTCATCCATTAGCTGAGGCTGCCTCGCGGGGCCAACGTAGATGGTTGCCGTATCAAGTGGTTCCGGAATGTCAGTAACTTTCAAGCGGCCAATGGTCCCGCTGATGTCCCGCCCGTGCAGCGAGACCGCGTAAACCTTGTGCCCATAATCCCGCAGGAGTTGGCATGCGAGGTGAGACACTCGGTTCGAGTTTTCACTGGCACCAATGACCGCAACGGTTTCCATCGAGTTTTCCACGATCAATAGAGCGAGGCCGCGAATTTGCTGATTACACTGGCTTCGCCAGTGGGAGCCTGTTGACGCTAAACGCGTTCGGCTTACCCGCGACAAAGAGCCACGACATTGTAGAATACCTTGTGCGTGAAATCGACTGAGGCGGTTGTAGTGGGGCCTGATCGAGGCCGCACGTCTCTCAAGGATCGAGACAAGCAAAGCGTCGACGACCTCCGAGAGAAGCTGCGAGAATGGATGGTTCGAGTGAAAGACCCGGCGCCCGGTGCGTTCGACCATCGACACGAGCCCGAGATGCAGAAGCGATTCCTCTAGGACTACCGATCACGAGCGGCTAAAGAAGTCGAAGCCTTGAAACCCTATGAGAAAGAGAATGGTTATCGTTTCTAGTATCGTTCTACAAGAAATGTGTCGCAAACAGACTCGCAAGTTCTTTCCATCCGATCTGCTTTGTGTCTTCGTGTGAGAGTATTAGATTGCTCACACATAGATTGCTCACACAAAGACACAAAGTCACGAAGATGTAGTGTTCCGTATCGATTGACTGAGGAACAACCATGACACCGACAAGTAATGCACAACGGCACCGTACGAATCGAGTGATGGTGATCATCGGGGCGACCGTGATTTTTGGTCTTGTCATTCCATGGAATGCCACGGCCCAGGATGACTGGCAGAAACTTAAAGATATGCCCGTGGGAAAGTGGGAATCGGGGACCGTCGTTGTCGATGACAAGCTCTATTTTTTTGGTGGGTACACGAAGGGTGTGCGGTCAAGTAAGCGATGCGATGTTTTTGATCCGAAGGACGACAGCTGGACGAGGATCCAGGATTTACCAAGTGCTATCTCGCACATGAACATGGTGCTTGATCGCCGCAGGGTCTGGTTCGCGGGCGGGTTCAAGGACGGTTACAAGGGGCACACGATCGCCGAAGTGTGGAACTATGACATCGACGGCGATCGATACACGGCTGCACCGTTGCTTCCTGAAACACGAGGCGGAGGCGGTCTCGCGATTGTCGGTCGGACTCTACACTACTTAGGAGGCGTTAAGGCCGATCGAGACACGGATGCAGCGGACCATTGGGTGCTTGACCTCGACAAGCTGGCGAAGGGTTCGGCGCAATGGGAAAATGCCGCGCCCATGCCCGCACCGCGCAATCAGTTCTCCACTGTGACATTCGAGGAGAAGATATACGTGATCGGTGGTCAGTTCCACCACGACAGTCGGCAACTCGATCAACCCCGAGTTGATGTTTACGACCCCAAAAATGACTCGTGGAGTCGCGGTCCGCAGCTTCCCAAAGGGCATTCACACTCCGAAGGCGGCACCTTCGTCAGCGGTCGTCGAATTTTCATGGTGGGCGGCCACACAACTCCGCAAGGGGGCAGGAAACAGATCGACGCCGACATCCTGGCGCTCTCGCCCGCTGGGAAATGGGAATTGGTCGGCAGACTACCGACACCTCTTTCGTCGCCGGCGGCTACCATCATTGAAGGTAAACTCTACGTGGCCGGCGGCTCACCTAATGGGCGCAGCGTGCAAGGTGATATGTGGGTTCGCAGTGCGCCATGAATTGAGGATCGGTACAAAACAGAATACATGACGAAACTTCTCTTGATTCCAGTGCTCTTTGTGGCTGCTTGTCTGTTCGCCGGCGTCTACGGTGCACTGCACAATCAGATTTCGTACACTGTGTGCCCGGAGTACTTCACGGAATACAAATTCCACCAGTTCAGAATTGACGACCGACTTCCGGATCGCGTTGGTGCGGCAATCGTCGGTTGGAAAGCGGCTTGGTGGATGGGCATCGTCATTGGCATCTTGTTGATCCCAGTTGGCCTAGTGATGCGCGGGACGGGTCCGTACTTTTGGGGCATGATTCGCGTCTTCGGTGTTGTGACCATAACGACGATGTGTGTTGGGCTTGGCGCTCTTGCTGTTTCCTATGTCACCACTTCGGCTGATGTTGGTAATTTTACCCGTTACGGGAACGAGATCACTAACGACGTCGCGTTTGCTCACGCTGGAGCCATGCACAACTGCAGCTACCTGGGCGGGCTAATGGGAATCATCAGCGGTGGCTGCGCCATAAACGTCCAGCGACGACGGCAGCGAGAGGCAACATGACGATAGGCGTTTATCAGGCACGAAGCGCGACCAAACTCGCGAGTTCACTCTCCACCATTCTGCTTTGTGTCTTTGTGTCTTCGTGTGAGATGATTAGATTGCTCACACAAAGGCACAAAGTCACGAAGATGTAATTCCTGTGGATCATCAAGCTGGTTCGACAGTCTGCGTTCGACCCGTTTCAACGGCCTTGTAGGCGCTGAATACGGTACGCAACACTCGCAGTGATTCTCTTGTCGTGATCGGAGGCGGCGATCCGCGGCGAATTGAATTGATCGCGTCTTGAAAAAACAGCTCGTACCAACCGGACTCGTCCGCATAATCAAATTCCTGGATGCCCTCTGGAGCACCGGGCCGCGTCGAACGCCATCGCAATGGATGACGCTCGATATGCTCCAGCTTCAGCCAGCCGTGAGAACCCCATATGCGAATCGCACTCTGCTTGCCGCTCCCCAAGTAGTAGCCGGCGTTCAAGGTTCCCGTCGCGCCTTTGGCAAAACGGAAACTCACGACGGCCGAGTCTTCGACCTCGATCGGCTGACCACCCACGTTCTGAGTAAAGCCGTTGATCTCGCGGATCGGTTCGTCCAGTAAATGCTGAATCACGTCCAGGTAATGGACACCGTGATAAATCAACTTTCCCCCGCCGGCCCGCTCTCGATCGGCCAGCCACGATTGGTGATACGCTGGTTTTGTAAGTCGCGTCTGGTCTGCGACCCATAGCAGGTGGACCGAGTATGGTTTTCCAATCACTCCATCCGCGATGAGCTGCTTGGCCTTCTTGATCGCCCCACTTGAGCGTGTTGCCATCGCCAGCATGACGTGGCGTTTTTTCTGCTCGGCAAGACGAGCGAGTTGTTCGAACTGTTCGAGCTTGGTACAGCTTGGCTTTTCGGTGAGGACATGGCATCCAGCTTGGAGTGCGGCCGTTACAGCAGCCGGTGCGTTGTGGCCCTCGGTGGTGACAACCGTCAGTTCAGGGCGAGCCGTGGCGAGCATCTGCTGAACGTCGCGGAATCCACGGTTAAAACGATCTCCCAGCCGGCGTTTTGCGTCATCGATGGTATCTTCGGTGGGATCGACCACCGAAACCGATCGGACTCCCGAACACGACGCGAGTACATCCAAGTAGCCGGACCGATGCGAGGCTGACGGCTCGGTGATCAACCCGATGTTGATTAGTTTCTCGTTGTCCGATTCCGCGACCGCGAATCGAGAAAAAACGCTGGCAGTGAGTACTGCCGCCGATTCGCTCAAACATGATCTGCGACTGATCTTGGGAAAACGAAGACAGCCGGATGGATACGACGGCGATTGTGTCATCTCTGTAACTCTCGGGACGTGGTTTTGTGTTGAACGTGGCATGGCGTAGTGATATGTCCTCAGCCTTTTGAACAGCGAACATCGAACCACCAGATTACGACTGGTCGGGTCCCGAAAGGTTAAAGGAAGTGCCCAAGGTGTAGTCTAAGGTTGAATCAATGTGTAAGATATCGGGCGATATAAATGATATTGTTACCCACAACTTCCATGGGAAAGACGTGCCAATGGCTCGCTACGCTGACCTATCCGCCGACCAAATTCTTGAAAAAATCTTGTTCGATGGCATCGTTGACGCAGACGAAGTCGAGGCTCTTCGAGAAAAACTAGAACAGGACTGGGTTGTTGATCACAGTGAAGTGGAGTTGCTGTTTCGCGTCAATCACTCACTTGGTGGGAAAGCCGAGGACTGCCCGGAGTGGACCGCGTTCTTTGTTGACAATGTGTCCCGCCTGTTGATTCTGGATCTCGACACGCCCGGAGAGATCGACGAGGCCGAAGGCGATTGGCTTGCTGGTTTGCTCGATCGCTATGGAGCCGCGAACGTTACCGAGGAAGCTCTCCTGTCCGCTTTGCAGAAGAGTGCAACGCGCATCGCTGGAAAAGTCGCCTCGCGTTTCTCCACTTAAGCCGCCGGTTGCGCGACTTCTACTGTTAACCCGTTTCTTTTCAGTTCGAAGAGCGTTCCATTTGGTTTCGTTCGGCCCGAATGGAACTCGAACTGGGCAACTGCTGCTCTCTTAACACGTTAGAGATAGCGTTCGCGCGCGCACTTCTAAATACTGTGTGTGGACGAAGGGGCCGAACGGCCAGGTGAGTTCGCCCAATGCCGGCGTTGACCTTCGCAGGCGACAAGGCACTGCTCACCTACAACACGCAACCCGGGCGACTTTCTGAGCGTCAGTCGTATTCGATCCGACTTAAGATTGATCCGATCGATTGGTTCTATAGACAATGAAAGCTGACTTGTTGCGAAAAACGCCCTTGGCATAGCGCCGCTATGGGCTGCTTGATCCGAGCGCGGGAACTGTCGGTTGGCGCCGAACGTCCAAAACAGATTTCTGGACAAACACTAATTGTCCACGATCGCTGTTCATCGAGATTGCGGCGCAGCTGCCGTGCGAGAAAATTACGAGGACCCGTTATCCAAAATCCGGCGTCTGTTCTCTGAGGGCTTGTGACGAGACTTGCCAAACATGCGCCCGTGGCGAAGACATTCACGATCCAAGCGTTACAGACAACCAACTACGCTTTAGCCGGATGAACTATTTTGTGCGCTCTGTTCGAAGATGGTCACAAGATCGGCACATACGACGTGTTTCGGATCACTGGGATCGATCAGAATACGCGCTGGCTGGCCCGTTTCCATCACTGCGCGTGCTTGTTCCACGGCCATTCCATATGAGTGGCATCTTGTTGTTCGGTTCTGTCCGTCTACCGAATACGCTACCGTAACCAAAAAGCGAAGTTGATTGTTCACCATCGTGTTTGAGCGGCTGACATCCGTAACAGTCCCGTCGGTGAAAAATCCGTATCGTAAGACTCGTGCTTTTCTTTGGCGATGACGAATGGTCAGCCCCATCATCAGACCGCCGATGATCGGGAATACGATCAAAAATGGAACGCCGATCCAACGTTCATTACCCGTTGTCAGCAACAAGACAAGTGTGCCCGCAACAAGTCCGGTGACCAGAAACACGCCGCCCACGATGATCAGTGGAAAGTTGTCTCCCAAAACTTGTCGTTTCAGACCTGTTGGAATATTTCGCGGAGGAGTTTCGTGCAGGAAGGCCTCTAACTCATCACGGGTCACGGCAATCTTCCGTAACTGACTCTGAATCAGAGTGCCCACAATCCCGCCCATTCGATCGGCCGTAGAGGCAACATCTTCCGGGCGCGTCTCACGCCGTACGTCCAGATGAGCGTCGAGTTCTTTTTCGCCTGCGGAGAACAAAGACAGGATCTTGAGTGCCTCCTGCACGAAGACGCTGGTTTCGTCGTCACCGCAGACGTGATTGTGCTTGAAGACCACTAAACAGCTGCCCTTGCCACGGACGCTCCAACCCGGTTGTGTGGCAAAGTGGTCGCGAATTGCCTTTGTGAACAACATCCGTACCGATTTCTCGACCCAGCCGTGCAGATGATACATTCCTGAAAACTCAGGCGAGTCTTCAAAGTCAATATCACCAAAGCCACCGAGGCCCTCAAAGATTTTTCCTAACAGGCCTTTTGACTCTGGGGATAGCGCAAACTGTGGCAGATTCAACTCTTCAGCATCCAGCACCACGACAGTCTGACGAATTCGTCGGTTGGCCGAACTGCCGCTGGAGTCACGCGAGTAACTCATATTGCAGACCGCCAGTTCCATGCCGTGTTGATTGTCCTGACGCAAAGGTTCTACGCTGGCCAACTCGCCAAACAGTTCCGACAAATGGCCTTCGAGGTTTCGTATATAGTCGCTGGTCATGCAGGTCCAATCGCTACCGCAACAGATTTATGTCGGTTCCAGTCCTCTAAACACAGGGACTCTATAAATACTGATGTCAAACCTCTTCACGTTCAATGGACGCTGTGTGAGCTTCTTGTGTTCGGGACAAGCAGCACGTGCATTCTCGAGCCACCAGTTCTGGCTGGATGCCAGCACCTTATCCCGCGGTGCCGCAAGGACGATGCTGTGATTCCTCCATTCTTGTGAGAGCACAGAATTTGTCGGAATGCGCTGATTGAATTGAATTTTATCAGACTCTAAGTGAATTTACGAATGAGTTGGAACGGATGCGATTTACGCATGAACCCCTGCTCAAATCCCTGGACGAGGCAAGTGACGCTCTCGAGCGATATCCAGACTTTGACACGGTTGGCGATGGGGTTGTGTTTTCAAATAAAATGAACCGACGATGTCTAGTCACCCGCGTTGCCCGGCACACCCGCATGAAAAATGAAATACAATTGAAACCATGCGATTCACTTTTCCAGGCGTCAACCTCGTCGCTCAAGTCTCGAGCCTCCAACCCTCGTCCACTCGCAATCGAAATAGATCATGAATAAATCGCACGTCATCGCGTTGACACTCTTGGCTGTACTTTCGACCTCTGGCGTTCAAGCAGCCAAGCCCGTCGCGCCCAACATCATTTTGATTTTTGTGGATGACATGGGATATGGCGACCTTGCCTGCTATGGCAACCCATCGATCAAGACACCCAATATCGATCGACTCGCCGCCGAGGGGCAGCGTTGGACAAGCTTCTATTCATCGGGTTCCACCTGCGTTCCCAGCCGGCGGGGACTGATGACGGGCCGACATCCAGCATTGATGCAGGGCAACAACCTGGCAGCGTTGCGTGATGAGCTGCTGGCGTCGATGCTGAAGAGCCAGGGCTACTCCACCGCAATACTGGGGAAATGGCACTTAGCGGGATATCCCAAAGACTTCACGAAGAGCCCGATGCACCCTTTGGAGTGCGGTTTTGATTATCACTACGGAACTCCCGGCAGCAATGATGTACCGCGGCCAAATGGGAGGATTCAAAATAGGAAACTGTTCGACGAGTGCGACAAATTCACCTTCCAGGTTCCGCTGATCCGCGGCCGCGACGTGCTGGAGATGCCGGTGAATCAAGAACTGCTCACGTCACGCTATACCGAGGAGGCCGTGAAATGGATCAAATCGAAGAAGGACGAACGGTTCTTTCTCTATCTGGCGCACAACATGCCTCACGCGCCCGTTTTTGCTTCCAAAAAGTTCCAGGGCAAAAGTGGCGGCGGTCGATTCGGCGATGTGATTGAGGAAGTCGATTGGTCGGTGGGCCAAGTGATGAAAGCGGTTGTACAGGCAGGCATCGACGACAAAACGCTAATCGTATTCACCAGCGACAACGGTCCCTGGACCATGTTCGGGCCACATGGTGGCACGGCGGCGCCTCTGCGAGGTGAAAAGGGGACTGCATGGGAGGGTGGCTATCGCGTGCCGGGAATCTTTCGCTGGCCCGGCACGATCGCTCCCGGCAAAATCGACGGCTTGGCGGCCAACCTTGATCTCTACGCTACCTTTGCCACGCTAGCGGGTGGGAAACAACCGCAGGCAAGATCTGGTTACGTTTCAAAAGATCTCAGCGGCACATTGTTGCGAGGCGAGGCCAGTCCTCGCACGAAGTGGTTTTACAATAGTGGCGCCGTCGCCTTCCGATCTGGCAACTACAAGATTCACCTCAGTACAAAATCCCGTTCGTCCAATCCCGACACAAGAAAGCGGGAGCCGATACCGCGGCATAATCCACCGCTGCTGTTCGATCTGTCGTCTGACGTCAGCGAACAACAGAACATCGCCTCCGCGCACCCAGACGTGGTAGCACGCCTTCTCAAAGAACTAGCAGCATTTCGCGACGGCAAATGACTTGGAGTGCGGTGACTACTGCTTTCTCGACAACAATCAGGAACGTAGCGGAATGAGAATTACAGCCATCAAGTGTTGCACCGTGGTAGTTTGCTTGGTCTTTGGGATCACTGCCACGATGTTACCGCAGGCCGATCCCGGGGCCGTCACGGATGCCAGGCAGCCCACGGATTGGACGATCATGGAGTTTATCAAACGAGCTGAGCTTGGTCGTTTCGAAATGTTTAATGTGGCGGTGGATGGATCGGAAACGACCGATCTCACCGAAGTTGAGACGCGTCGCTTCGAGGCAATGAAGAAGAAGATGGTCGCCTTGCACGCAGAAATTCGCGACGAGGGCCCGGAGTACGAGCTAGGAAGGAAGAAGAAGTCGCAATGAAATGTCTGTGACCTAGCAAGTTGTGCCCGAGAGAGAATATGAATACGGCGGAATCCAACCTTCAATTGAATAAGCTCTATGCTGGGCCCGGCGTGAAATACGAGTGCACTGCCTACCGTGGCACCGTCGAACTGACGTGCCTCTGGGAACTGGAGCACGAACAGGGCGGCGAAGGCCAGCTTTTCCCGGGCTGCAACGAAGTCAGGTGCTCGCAAGGAGCGTCGTGTGAGTCGCTGCGTCTCGGCCGCGGCCCACTCACCTTTGCGGACAACTACGACCTGAATGATCTGCAGGTGCGGGTGATGAAAGGATTCCGGCATCGGACTTTGATTGAAAACGGAGACATTCTTGAGGTCGGCGACCCCAAGCCGGACGGCTTCGTGATCTGGTTCGGTTTGGCCAACGTGAAGCCCCTTGAATGAGAGTGAACTTAACCGTGACAACCAAAACCAAATCGAAACACTTGAGCACATTTTTCGTCGTTGCCATTTGGTTGGCCCTGGCGACTGGACTTGTTTTATCCGCTCGAACTTGGGCAGACGACACCTCGAAGGTTATCGATATCGGCTCAAAACGCGAGTTGTTCGTTGATCGGTTAATTGTCGACGAGTTAAATGGGACATCGCTCAAGCTTCACACGCCGCAACTAATGCCGCCAGTTTCACCGCCTCGACCCCACGGCCATTACGCCACAGTGCTAAAAACGGCGGACAAGTTTCAGTTCTACTACCGAGGGGACACGAAGCCCGGCAACCACTGGAAGCAAGGCTGGGAGCAATATCACGACGGCGAAGTCACGCTGTACGCCGAAAGCAAGGATGCCATCCGATGGAGCCTGCCCAAGGTCGGCATTTACGACGACCACCCCACATTTCCGCGCGGTAACGTCGTGCTGATGAATGAATTCTTGGTGAATCACAACTTCACGCCATTCATCGACACAAAACCGGGTGTACCGGATGCGGAGCGATACAAAGGGCTGGGAGGACTGGCATATCAGCCGCATAAAGAACATCTTGAGGTACGCACGAGACGCGGACCAGGCGGCCTGAAGGCGTTTGTTTCGCCCGACGGCATTCATTGGAAGAAGCTCAGTGAAGAGCCCGTCATTCCTGAAGCCTGGGGGAAGTACTTCGATTCACAGAACTACGCATTTTGGTCGGAGTCCGAGCAGAATTACGTCTGTTATTTTCGTCGCTTCATCAACGGCTATCGCGGCATCGCCCGCACAACTTCGAAGGACTTCATCACCTGGACTCCCTTTGTTGAAATGAAAGCGAATCTTCCGAACGAGCACCTCTACACGCCCTGTACTCAACCATACTATCGCGCACCACACATTTACATCGCCTTGCCTACACGCTTCATGGCGAATCGCGGATCTGCCACGGATATTTTGTTGATGAGCACACGCGGCGGTGATCGCTTCGATCGCGAATTCACGCAGTCCTTCATTCGACCCGGTATCGGAGACAAGGGATGGGCAAACCGTGCGAATTACGCCGCGATCGGTATCCACCAAACGAGCGCAACCGAGATGTCGCTGTTTCTCACTGGGGGTCGGCGATATTCACTGCGAATAGACGGCTTCGTCTCGGTGAATTCGCCACTTACCAGCGGTGAATTCACCACCCGACTACTGAAGTTCACAGGCACGCAATTGGAGATTAACTACTCGACGAGTGCAGCAGGTAAGATTTTGGTCGAACTCCAGGATGAGGACGGCAAGCCGATCCCCGGTTTCAAACTTAACGACTGTGTGCCGATCTACGGAGACCACATTGCCAGATTGGTTGAATGGAACGGTGGGGCCGATCTCGGTAAACTGTCTGGAAAACCGATCCGGCTTCGGTTTGAGATGTCAGATGCTGACCTGTATTCGTTGAGATTTCAGGACAATGTCCTTGAAGTGCGGTGACTTTTCACCGCTTTCTCTTTGCGCCGACTAGGAACAAGAAACCATGCGGCAAACCCCGCAACGCGATGGAAATGAAAGTTGCACTGGCGAAACCGGCTCTGCCAGTGCCTTGCCACCCCTCAGTGTTTCGTCATTTCTTTAACATCTTGACGAGCCGGCAATACTAGCACGAAGCGCCGGTCTTTCAATTTACCGGACACAGTGGCACACATTTAAGAGAGTCCCGTGTTCGTTATTTGGCGTTCCGCAGAGATCGCTGTAACGGACATGTCTCTGAATCGACCGCATCGCCAGCGCGGTATCCTTCCAAAAGACGACGCGATTGCTCGGCAAACATTCGTCGCGTTTCTCGACGCCTACCTTTGACTCGAGCGATCTTCATGTTGTCATATGCGGTAGTCTTGTGACGTAGCCAAGCGATCACGGCAGACTCGACTCGGCGATCGATCGAAATCCTCTGCGTGCGCGCCACAGTTCCACTGCCGACCGGCGTAGCATGGGCCGTCACTGCATCGGCGAGTCTCTCCGCGATATCGGCATGACACGCGGAGAAATTGAGAAACGCCACGACCGCGCCGCGAAAATCGTCGACATATTCGGCCTGCTTTTGATTGCGGCGTTTCGCAGCCGATTGCCGACGCTTCGCGTAAGACTCGGTCGAGCGTTCTGCTGCTAGTTCGGCTCGCAACGCAGCGATCCGCTCAGCGGCTGCCCAGACACCTCGCGAAAACGTGCGGTGTCCCCGCTTCTCCTGTACGGTCCAAGTCGGCCCACCCCCTTTCACTCGACGGGTTAGTGCAGCATCGCCCGGCGATAACAACTCCCATTCCTCGGGAACGGAAATGGTCTGACCATCCGCCGTGCGTACGCAACCATTCTTCGCAGTGGCAGTGACGATCCGTGTCTGTGTGGGCATTCCTTGAGTCCTTGATGATGAGCTGCCGTTTCAACGCTATACCATCTGATTGTAGGCGAAAAAGATGCATTCCTAAATGTGTAGCACGACTCGATAGCCGGAAGGCGAAGCATCACGACCCCGCATCCGGCAGAGCGATTTTCCGCGCCATACGCGATTCAACAGGGTGTACGGCTGAAGAAACTGCTAGGTTCACGACTGGTGGTTTTGATCAGTGAGTACCTTGCTGAAGTCGTGCCCGGTTTCGATGTACGGCGGTTTCAGACGCGTGCAAAAAGAGGCTTGGGCAAGCTGGAATTGAAGGAGCGGGCGGTGAATAATCACGAGGATCAATTAACTACCGCCCGCTTCATCGCCGACACCGAATCTCTGGCGAATCGCCTTTGCATCACACGAGTCAGCGGGTAGGCGATGCGAGTCAAGAAGTGATTCGGTCTCGAGAAGGCAAGGATGTCGTAGACTACCGAATCGTCAACTGAGTTCCATTCTACGGTGAATCGCTCTTCACCCGTTTCAACATGACCCGGAAGCGTTCCGTAGGCGAACCCGAATCGCCGCGGTTCCTCGACAAGATAGATGATCCGACAAGCGTTCAGCGTCCAAAGTCCGCAAGCACGAGCGAGGATGGCGACTGTCTGATTCGGCACAATCGCCGTGTCAGGCCAACAGGGTTCGACCCATCCCAACTGAAAATGTTTCCATTCCCGCAGCGCCGCCTGCGCCGACTGAAAAACTGATTCACCTGCGCCGAGCTGCCCGGTGGTCCGATCGACAACGTACTTCGCTGGAGGTGTTTCCCGGGTTCCCCCGATCCCCGAATAGGTTAGATCGAGGCAGGATTGCGACTCTAGGAATCTCTGAATTGTCGGCCTGTCTGGTCTGGTGAAGTGGAACATCTGTTTTGTCCATTGCCGCTGATTCGCGGGCGATTCTATCAGAACGAGTGCAGACTTGCTGAGCCGCAGGCGCTAGCCTCGGGTGCCATACGATCAGCCGATGAATTTAAAAAACGCAGGGGGTAGCGCGTTCGGCTCAAAAAAACACTGGCAGAGCCAGTGCCACACATTAACCGCAAATGACAAGATTTCAGCGAAACTCTGTTGTGTTATCTATTTCCGCATCGAGACAAACTAGGCTACAATTCTCGGTGTTGTATTCTTCAAGGTCCACACAAGGGGAGTCGTGCGATGAGTCGATTTTATTGCCGATGGATCGTCTGCGGTTTCATGGCTGTTTCGTCCCCGGTGTGGGCACAGAATGCCGGCGGTGCCGGTTCGGGCGTCAAACCAAAAACTTTGGACAAACAACAGGTGCAACAAGAACCTGCCGCCGCCCGCGAACAGAAACTGCCACGCGCACGGCAAAAAGCCGACGCCGCGCGACAGGCGCTAGTGAAAGCGCAGGACATTGGCCGTGAACAGCAGGTACGACAACTGCAAGCAAACCGATTGGCCAGCCAAACGCGAGCGATGAACAACATGAAGGCGAGTTATGATCGACGGCTGAAGCTCGCGATCCTGGAAATCGATCGCGTGTGCGACTTGAGTGAAGAGCAGCGAAAAAAACTACAGATAGCAGCCCAGGGGGCGATCGAAGCGGCGACTGTAAAACGGCAAGCACCGAACGCCGCGGGTGCCGCCGTCTTCCAACTGGCCGCTCGGCCGGTTAATGCCGTCGCGGCAACGCGCCCGACCTCGCCACCCACTTTAGGCACTGTCGGCGAGCGAGTGCTTTCTCAACCGCTGTGGATCAAGACTGTTGAAAACACGCTGACCGCGAAACAAAAAGCGACTCTGGCCGAGTCGGAAGCGCGTCGCGCCACCGCAATGCGAAAGGCTCGCATTGACGAGTTGACATTGAAGTTGTGCCAAACACTTTTGCTTTCGCCCGAACAGGAAGTCGCGATGCGTGAGCTGATTGACCGAACGACTGAGGAGACAAATTTGCGTTACCTGGCCGACCGAAGCGGTGAGAGCCTTATTCGCTCGTTGAGTCGGATTCCGCGTGACGAAGCGGTCAAATTCCTCGGCGAGGAGCAAATGGCTTTTTGGCCAGCGCAAACGGCACTTGGCGCCAACACCATCAATCGTTTTCCAGCGCAGCGCCGCGCTGTCTTAGCGCCGCCGCCGAGACCGGCCGCGCCAAAGAAAGAGCTTCCACCCGGGGATAAGTAGTCCAACTATAACTCGTCGCAAGTTGCCGAACTGAGCCAAACGCAGGCGTAGGTCCACAGGCGGTGTGCGGTTGCGTGAGACATTCCGAACAGATCGGCGGCTTGGTCGATAGAGAGTCCACCAAAAACTCTCAGCTGCACTAATCGGCCCGCCGCTGACTCTTCAGCCTCCAAATTGCATAGATCCTCGTCCAGCGCTAATAGTCGATCGGGAGTCGCCTGAAAAAGGTAGTCGCCCTCGGCCAAGTCGACTCGTTCCCACTCCCCGTCCCGCTCCGCCGCGAGTCCACGCTGCGCCGATTCGACGAGGATTCATCGCATCGCTTCTGCCGCTGCCGCTGCCGCGTAGAAATGACCGCGACTATCCCACTCTTGTACTTTCTCGACATCGACCAAACGCAGATAAACCTCTTCGGCCAAAGCGGTCACCTGTAGCGTCGCGGTGGGCTTCTCGCTTGCCAGTTTTCGGGCAGCCAGCCGCCGCAACTCTTCGTAAATCAAAGGAAACAACTGCTCTGACGCGGTCAGGTCACCCTGTTCGATCGCTGAAAGGATCCGAGTAACGTCCGACATGCTTGCCTGCGTGTTGGCGAATTGAATTAAAAACGTGTCATCGAACATTCATTGAACTCTCGCAGATATTCAAGCGGTTAGCCAGCAAGAATCGGATTGGTTTCGAGCTGGTCATTTACCGTCCTGGTGCCCGTAGGTTGTCGAGCCTGTCGTGGTGCAGTTGCCAACCTACTTTGGTTTCGAACGAACCTGGGACAACAACCACTTGTAGAACTCCGGGTTGTTGTAGGTTTCCGTCCACGAATCATGACCGGCCTCTGGATAGACGGTCAGCTTTGGCTTGCCACCTGCCTTGCTGAGCGAGTCAACCATTTCCTGGGACCGTTCCAAGGGTACACGCATGTCCTTAGCTCCGTGAAACACCCAAACACTCAGATGTGAAAATCTACGAGTCCAGTAGGTTTCACCACCGCCACAGATCGGGGCGATTGCGGAAAAACGATTTGGCGAGTAAGCGGCCAGCCGCCACGAACCGAATCCGCCCATGCTCAGCCCAGTGACGCAGATGCGGTCTTGATCCACGTTGCGTGTGGCCACAATTTGGTCGAGCAACGCCATCAATTCGATGGGTTCCCACCAGCGATTTTTCTGGCATTGCGGCGAGACGATGATACACGGAAATTCTCTGCCGGCAGCTATTAGTTTCGGCGGGCCATGCACTTTGACGAGGTCAAGATTGCCACCTCGCTCCCCTGCCCCGTGAAGAAACAGCATCAACGGCCACGATTTCTTCTCACTATAATCCTTCGGTAAGTACAACAGGTAGTCCATCTGGACTTTGACCTGTGTGTCAAGTTTGGCCACGTTTTGGCCGCCACGTTTCTCGTCGCCAGTTTTCTCATCGCCTAATAAAAACGACGACTGAAACATGATCGCGGCAAGACAAATGAAAAGTACTGTTCGCATCTTTCGGATCTCCGGTGTTGCTGTTCAGTGTTCGATGTTAGTTGTACCCCACCTCTCCTCCTTTGTGTCTTCGTGTCTTCGTGTGAGACAACAACAAGAGCATCACACAAAAACACAAAGGCACGAAGCGACCGAATCTTCAATAGGAAGTTTTGGAATAATCTGGGTCCCATTCGCCCAAGACCGGCTTCGCGACGACGGCAATGAAAGCGAACGTAGCGACAAGGACAAGAAAGAATCCAAAACGCAATGAGACGAACGTGTTCGCGATGGAAAGAGCTGCAGTAGAACGCACAATGCTCCAGAGCGCATAGACTGACAATAGTGAACCTACGGAGGCGACAACACTCAATACGGTACTGATCTTGCGTATATTGCTGTTGCGCTGAGCACGTGGCAACAAGGCAAGGTGGCCAACAATTGCCAACGCAGCAAGCAGGCCAGGCCATGTGTTCAAGGCCCGAAAACCTGCTGCGGAAAATACGAGATGACTCAATCCGCTGCCCTCGGAAGTATATCCCCTCAACTCCGAAAGGGCCGGACAACTCAACGACACGAGCACAAACAGGCCCGACACAACTTTGAGCCAGGAGGCTACCTTGCCCGTCTCTGCTTCAGACCAGGCGTTGGTCAATTTCCCCTGATCTGCCGAAACACGTTCGGCTTTTTCCTCATCGGTAAGGAAGGCGTCATATGCTTCATCGTCGAAATCCAGTTCGGCATCCAACGAGGATCGTGACGCCATCGCCGATGATGTGTTAGCGGCGTTCTCAGGCGACCTCGGACCGCCATCGGGCGTAGACAGGAAGTCGAGAATCGTGTCATCGGTCAATTGCTTTGGATCTGTTCGCTGACGGATTTCAACTCTCTCTCCGCATTGCGGGCAGATCGATTTCCTACCGGTGAACTCCTCCTTGGCTCGTAAGGATTTGCCGCACGAAGGGCATATGATCGTGAGCATGGTAGCACCCTAAGCTTGCCATCTGCCGTCCCGATAACACTCACCGCAACTCTATCAGACCCAACTGACAGAAACAACGATCATTCGATAACGCTGCTGATAGGATGGCAAGGATTTGGGCGTCGATAGATGGGATCGCACCGAACGGCGCACGACTGGCCGCGGTGAAGTCTGTGCGCAGATCCGGTAGAATTTGAACGAACGAAAAAAATGATCGATTGAAGACATCGATGCGACTCAATTCCCTTAACAGCTGACCAGAAACAGCGAATCGATACCGGACAACCGTTGATTAAAACAACAATTTGATGAACTGGCCAATAAGCTGGACGAGCTGAGCCGAAGGCGCTAGTCTCGGGTCTTCAATATCACGCGCTAATCTCCTCACCGTTTAGTGTCTTTGTGCCTTCGTGTGAGAAAATGAATTGTGCCCACACGAAGACACGAAGTGTTGGTTCTCGCACGACCATGACACTGGCAGAGCCGCGTCACACATTATTTTTGAATACGGCGCCGTTGAGGTTAGAATCATGACTCAGCCGCTTTTTGGCGCGAACTTTGGTTAGGAATAGATGCTATGGCCAAGAAACAAGCGTTGTTCATTGCCATCATGGCCCTGGTCGCACCCGCATTGACCTCGGCGGAGGAACCGATCAAGAAGATGAAGGTCTTCATCTTCGCCGGTCAGTCGAACATGGTTGGTTGGGGCGATAGCCTAAAGTTGTCCGGCGACTTGCGAACGGGCAACGACCGAGTCTTGGCATTTGAAAATGGCAAATGGCGACCGCTCCGACCATTCAAGAAGGCGTCAAGGAACCAAGAGAAGTTCGGCATGACCGAGTTCTCGTTTGGCCCAGAGATTGCATTTGGCCAGAAAATTTCCCAAGCATGGCCCGCCCAGACCATCGGCATTGTGAAATTTTCTATCGGAGGAACCAGCATCCTCACCTGGAAGCCCGAATGGTCAAAGGAAGATGCCGACCGTGTAGGCCAAGGACGACTGGGCTCGCTTTACACAAAGCTGATGGACAAGATCAAACGCGCACAACAGGTCAAGGATCTGGAGATTGTGGGATTCGTGTGGCTGCAGGGCG
>DUDC01000113.1 GCA_012959465.1 Planctomycetaceae bacterium | reverse complement strand
CAGGCGTACTCCCACTCAGCCTCCGGAATACAGTCGAATTACTTTGACCTGCCCCCAAAAAACTGATTCATTGAAAATGAGAAAAACGGTGTAGAATCTGGGCGTCATTTCAAGGAGATGATGACCATGAAGAAATCTCGATTTACGAATGAACAGGTTGCGTTTGCGTTACGGCAAGCGGAGGCGGGAACACCGGTCGAGGAAGTCTGTCGGAAGCTGGGAATCAGCCAGCAGACATTCTATCGCTGGAAGAAGAAGTTTGCAGGGATGGGTGTTGAAGAACTTCGGCGGTTGAAGTCCCTTGAGGAAGAGAACAAACGACTTAAGGCACTAGTGGCCGACTTAAGTTTGGACAAGCAGATCCTACAGGATGTCTTGTCAAAAAAACTCTGAAGCCTGCTCGCCTTCGTACGGAAGCCGAACGAGTTCAAGAGGCCTACGACGTCAGTCAGCGTCGCGCTTGCGGTGTCTTGAAGCTGGGTCTTTCGACGTGTCGTTACAAATCCGTCAAGGATGAGCAGGCAGCGCTCCGTATGCGATTGAAGGAACTGGCTGCGACTCGTGTTCGCTATGGCTATCGCCGTTTGCATATATTGCTTCGACGAGAAGGCTGGAAGGTGAATGTGAAGCGAATTTATAGGATCTATCGCGAGGAAAACCTTAGTTTGCGATCGAAAACGCCAAAACGTCGCGTGAGCTGCCGGAAACGTGTTGATCGGCCCGACGCGACTCGCATTAACGACTGTTGGGCGATGGATTTCATGTACGACGAGCTCTTCGACGGCCGCCGAATTCGTCTGTTGACGATAGTCGACCTCTTTACTCGTGAGAGTTTGGCGATAGTCGTCCGGCAGCGTTTTCGGGCCGAGGAAGTTGTCGACGTTCTGCGGCACCTCGGTGTTCAAAGATCGTTACCCAAATCGATTCGAGTGGACAATGGAACGGAGTTCACTTCCAAGGCTGTTGATCGTTGGGCCTACGAGAATCAAGTTGTGCTAGACTTCAGTCGACCCGGAAAACCAACGGATAACGCGTTCATTGAGTCGTTCAATGGCAGCGTCCGTGCCGAGTGCTTAAACGAAAACTGGTTCTTGTCCTTAGAGGACGCAAAGGAGAAGATTGAATCTTGGCGTTGTGACTACAACGAACACCGACCACATAGCGCCCTGGGCAACCTGGCCCCGAGGGAGTTCGCTTTATCTGACCAGGCCGACTACGCCAGATGAAGGCACTGGGTTTTCTCGTTCAAAACGAACCAGAAAATGGGAGCACCTCAAAGGCTAGATTCTCTCACTTCCACTGGTACAGTTTTAGGGGAGGACGTCAACTCTAATTCCATCGCCGAGTCGCGACGAGTCGAAATGGGGTTCCTATGGCTTTTACCCAAGAACTTTAGAGGGTCTGGCTGACTGGCCCCATGCTGCCGCCGTCCCGTTTTCCCAGTGGACAGTGTTAGGGGATTTGGCGTACACTACAGCTCTCTTTGGTGGGTTAACTCTAGCTCAGAATAAGATTCCTCAGTTAAGAGTAATTGAAAATAGACCGTACGCTCTTCACGTTTAGAAATAGTAATTGGAAGCCACATGAGTCTTTACGAAGAAATCGGGGGAAGTTCGGCAGTTAGTGCAGCAGTGGATGTGTTTTACGAGAAAGTGTTAGCGGATGATCGCGTCAAAGAGTTTTTTGTTGATGTCGATATGCCTGGACAGAAGGGTAAGCAACGGAAATTTCTTGCTTACGCGTTCGGGGCTCCCATCAGTTATACCGGCAAAGACATGCGGTCGGCCCATGCCCACTTGAACCTAACGGAGGAACATTTCGCCGCTATTGCAGAGCATCTGAAAGCCACGTTGGAAGAGCTGAATGTGCCTGCCGACTTGATCAGCCAAGCGATGGAAATTGCCGCCAGTACTCACGACGATGTTTTGAATCTTTAAGAGACTTTTATGTAGTGTACGTAGAAAGCTCTGGTACCTTTATGGTACCAGAGCTTTTAAAAAAGGGGGGTTGTCACCTATTGTCCGCTCTTCATCCAAGTTCCGGCGGTTGTTTCAACCGCTGCTCTAGCGTGGCAAGAAGTCCCCCAACTCGGCCTCATCAGTCGACCGATCCCGTGGATCCCGGAAACTCATTGTTTTTCGGGACGACTTGCCAGCGGAAGACGTTGCCCTCTGTGGTGGCCAGAAACAGTTGGAGATTCGCCAATGCCGTCGGTTATCGAAGTCCGCTGTAAGTGCGGGAGAAAACTCCGAGCGAAATCGAAATTGGCCGGCAAATTAGTGCGCTGTCCGAATTGCCAAACGCAGCTCCGGATACCAGATCAAACCGGTGGGACCGCGGAGGATCCTGAGTCGACGAATCTGAAGAAGAACACGAATCCAAAACTCGATCCTGATCGGGCTCCCAGTTTTGAGCCTGAAACGTTGGAAGGCCCGCCTGTTCCCGGACCCGAATCTGAATCCGACATTAACACACCTCGCGGTCAAACGTTACCGCCAAACGGCCTCGATGTCGCCGCGCCGTCAACAGAAACTGAAATCGGTTTTGGGATGGAGGATGTCGAGCTTGAGCTGACTTTACAGCCGCTGGAATCCGCTGGGTCGACGCAAGAACCCGTTCGACAAAAGATTACTCGAGCAGGGAGCTACCGCCGGGTGAAACTCGAATACGCTGACGATGTTTTGGCGCAGGCGTGGAAGATCTTCAGCAAGAACGCTCGTCCAATCCTCACGGCGGCCTTCCTGTTTTGGTTCATACCGGTGCTGGTCGCCCAACCTCTCGGCAGCTTGATTGCGCTGACGGATCATGTCTCCATCGGCAGTCTCAATTTTTCTTATCGGCGGATAGTCCTCTCGTTGGCCATACCAGCCGTCGTTAGCTTTTTGGCGCAACCAGTAATGATCTATATTGTGGCCGGTGCCTACGTGGGATCTGTCCCCACACTGGCTCAGTCGTGGGAATTCATCAAGCCTCGCATACCCAAACTGGTTGGAACGATAGCTCTCGTCTTCGCGGTGATGGCATGTTGGACTGCGCTCGAATCTTGTGTGTTGCTGGTCGTTGGAGGGAAGCTCGGACTCTACGTCTTGTTCATCCCACACATGTTCGTCACGCTCAGTCTGGTCATGGTAATCCCCGCTGTTGTCTGCGAGGGAATCTCCGGAATACCGGCATTGAAACGAAGCTTTACCCTAATGAGGGCACATTGGATGATGCTCTGGGCAATCTACATCCTATTGGGGATCGTTTCAATCGTCATCGCCAGTTTCACTGCCGTCATGTTGCCGTCGTTGCTGGCGCCAATTGCGTCGGTTGCCATCCAAGCCGGCATGGCGGCGTTCATCACCACCGTTCTCGTTTCGTTATACTTTTCGAGCCGCGCTACGATGGAAGAGTTTTCTGTCGCATCGATTAGACAGGACCTTGGGCTATAGATTTTAACGAGCGTAGATAAGTGAAGCTTGCCTGTGATTGTCCACGAGTCCCTCCTCCGCTACTTTCTCTTTTCAGCTGCACCAGAACGCATCCCGCGCATTCCACGGCGATTGCTAGAAGCCGGAAACCAGGCACCGAAGTAATCAAGGGATCAAGAGCAATCAAAGCCGTCCGGACGGTGTCCGGTTTGAGGACGAGGGTGCCGGATGGAAGTTCCAGCGACTGTGCCATCTTAGTCCAATCGCGAAATCCGGTCGAGGTCTGGCAGCGTTAAACAAAAGCGGTAACAAGTCACCGCACTCCACATACTCTTCGTTTTTGGAGTGCTCCGACTTGTCGGAGCTTTCATCTTAGATCGAGGCACCGAATACGAGGGGACCGCAGAGTGAATTAGCTCTGTCACTTCCCAGACGGTATCCTGATGCGTACCTCTAGGGAACCCTATCGGATCTGAAACTCCGGACGCAATCTCCACCCACCGAATTGAAACTGACCATGAGATCATTCATCAAAACACTCGCAACTGCGATCACAATTCTGTTAGCCGCCGCACCATCGCCGGGAAGTGAGCCGACCATGGATTCAGACTTCGAGCAACTCGGCCAGCGGTATCTGAGGGAATTCGCCGCCTTCTCGCCTGTGCACGCGACGAGCCTGGGAGACCACCGATTTGACGGACAACTGGATCAAATCGGCGAGGCTGCCCGCGAGAAAAAAGTAGATTGGATGCGAGGTTTCATTGAGCGACTCGACCAGGTCGATGTGACCTCGCTCTCCCGCCGCAACCAAGTTGACTATTTGTTGTTGAAACACGCATTGCAGTCGGAGCTGTGGCAGCTCACCGAGTTGCGTGAATGGCAATGGAACCCGCTTATCTACACGGAACTATCTGGGGATGCAATTTATGGGCTGATGGCTCGAGATTTCGCACCAACAAGCGAGCGGCTGCACAACGTCGCAAAGCGGTTGGAACAGATTCCCCGCTTCCTGGAACAGGTACGTGGCATTTTGGATGTCGAGCGCGTCCCCAGAGTGCATGCCGAAACAGCGGTGGCCCAAAATCGGGGCGTAATCAAGACCATCGACAATATGGTTCGCCCGCTTGTTGGGCAGCTTTCGCCCGCCGAACAGGAGCGGCTCAGCCGCGCCATCTCCACTGCCGAGAGGGCGATTGGCGAATATCAACAGTGGCTCGAGACCGAATTGCTGCCGAGGGCAAAGGGTGATTTTCGTATTGGCATCGAGCTGTTTGAGAAGAAGCTCGCCTTTGCGCTTCATTCACCCTTGAGACGTCAGGAGATTCGCATTCTGGCCGACCGACGAGTTCGAGACCTCCATAGTCAGATGTACGCGATCGCGAAGCCGCTTTATCGCGAACAATATCCACAGACGCAGTTCCCCGACCCGCCACCTGACGCGTTTCGGCGGGCCGTCATTCGTTTTGGATTGGAAAAAGCCTACGCGGAAGCGCCAAAGGCGGGTGAAATCGTGGCGACCGCCAAGCGGTCGGTGGCAATGGCGACGGATTTTATCCGTCGAAAAGACTTGATCACGATCATGCCTGACCCTCTGGAAATTATCGTCATGCCCGAGTTTCAGCGCGGCGTTTCTTTGGCCTATTGCGATTCACCCGGCCCACTCGAAACGGCGCAGAAAACGTTCTATGCCGTCTCGCCGATCCCTGCTAACTGGACGGAAAAACAGGTCCGCTCTCACCTGCGAGAATACAACACGCGGTCGGTAGATGTCCTGACGATTCACGAGGCGATGCCGGGCCACTTCCTTCAGTTGGCCCATGCGAATCGCTATTCGGGCAAGCTGCGCCACATGTTTCAATCGGGCGTCTTTGTCGAAGGTTGGGCCGTCTACACCGAGTGGATGATGTGCGAAGAGGGATTTCAGGGTCATGACCCACTGCTGAAACTGATCACGCTGAAATGGTATCTGCGCGACGTCACCAATGCCATTCTTGACCAAGCGGTACACGTCGATGGAATCTCGCGCCAGCAGGCGATGCGACTAATGGTCGAAGACGCGTTTCAGGAAGAGCGAGAGGCGGCTGGCAAATGGACGCGAGCCCGATTGACATCCGCTCAGTTGTCGACTTACTTCGTGGGATATTTGGAACAGGTCGCGATGCGGCGGGAAGTGGAAAAATCGTGGGGCAATCAGTTCGATCTGAAGAAGTACCACGACACCGTGTTGTCTTTTGGATCGCCCCCGACACAATTTGTCGAGGCGCTCACACTCGATAGAGAAATCCCATTGACCGTTTCGCGTTAGAACGAATCCTACGGTACGAGGACTGGTCGTTCGACATCTACACCCCAATTGACGAGCATCCGGTACGCTTCGCGGCGCCCGATGTAATCAACTGATCTAGTTTCGGTATCTCTTGTTTCGCTCGGAGGCTGGCAATCTCTTTTTTGGCTGCGATGATGTCGTACTGTACGAGTACTACAACTGCTTCATCGCCTTTGAACCACCGTGATACTTTTAGTTTGGCTGTGATTGGCAGTCGTTCCCACCAGCCGTGATTGCGCGATTCATGTAATTCGTACTCGACAATCCGCGCCTCGACCACGACAGAACTTCTCGCGCAAGCATATTCGAGCGACGACGTCATCTGGCCGTGGACATTGCTCAAGCCGAGAACCATCGAGCCGAACACCAACTGACTTTCAGCTATGGGCGGCAACACCGCCGGTTGGAAGGGAGATGGAACATTTCGTTTTTTCCTAGCAATCCGTGGTGGCAGATCGTGGCAATTTGGTGGGCACGTAGGCTTGAGTACGCCCATGGACGGCGAATACTGAAATCATAGGTGAATCGACGTGGGCTTGCCAAACCGTTGGATCCGCAGTTAGAAAAGGTCGGTATCGATCTTCTTGTCGCGGAGGCGTCGTTGGTCTAAAGTCGGGATCTTGACGCCGCCACCGACCTGCGACTCACGTGTGGGCGCCGGCTTATTCACCCGCAAATGCCAAGACATGAAGCGATTAATGATGGACTTTTCCCAACGACCTGGTGACCACGAGTGCTTTGACTACCAAAGAGATTATGTAGGAAAAGTACCCGATGGGAACATCCTCGATACGCTGAAAAAACAACTAGAAACTGTTCCGGAATTCATCGCAAATCTGCCGGCTGATCAATTGGAGATTGTCCATCCACCCTTCGGTTGGAAGATTCGTACGGTCGTTGAGCATTGTTGTGATGCTGAACGTGTCTTTGGATATCGAGCGTTGCGATTCGCTGCCGGTGATAAGACGGAACTGTCGGGGTGGGATGAAAATCACTTTGCCGCCTGTGGCTATGGTGATGCGAAAGGTTCGGAACAGCTAGCCGGTGAATTCGCGAGCTCACGAAGTTCAAATTTGGCCCTACTCTGCCGCTTGCGCGTGAGTGCATACGATGAGATTGGGGTTGCCGATGGTCGAAAGACGTCAGTGCGAACGATCGCTTGGCTGATGGCAGGACACTGGTTACACCATGAGGAGATTCTCCGGAAACGGCTGGGTAGTTGACAAACTCTGTCGTGACCGTCGGATCGAACAAGACCTCCACTCGCATCTGGCTCGACAAGACAGACTTCCGTTACCCCTTTGATAGTCCATGCCCAGAATGTCAACGCACCTATTGCTCACCGGTCCGCCCGGTTGCGGGAAGACAACCGTCATCCAAAATGTGCTCGAGCTGCTTCCTGAATTGAAGGTCGCTGGTTTCTACACTCAGGAAATTCGCGAGCAAGGTCGACGAACTGGTTTCGAAATGGTTGGACTGAGCAGCGGCCAACGTGTGACGCTGGCCAGCGTGCACTCAACATCGGAACTTCGCCTCCGTCGGTACGGCATCGAGTTGTCTGGTTTGGATAAAGTGGTCGAGCAAGAGTTGCGGCGGGCAACGCCACAGTTATTCGTGATCGACGAAATTGGCAAGATTGAGCTGTACAGCCAGATGTTCATCGAAACCACGAGCAAGATTCTCGATGGCGACGTCACGGTACTCGGCACCGTGGCGATTCGCGGTGAGGGGTTGATTCAAGAGTCCAAACTGCGATCGGACACCGAGATTATTGGAGTGGACGATGACAATCGCGACGGATTGCCGATGCGAATCGCCGACCAAATTCGATCACGAATGACGTAGCGCATCCCACGGATTTTGCGTAGGCGGATGTTGGAGGTTGGCCGGAAGCCAACCGCTGGGCGCCGGCAGTCCGCACAGAAAAACCAATAGGCCTGCCACAACGCGACGTGATGAAAGCTGCATCGTAGAACCTCCGGCCAAATCGACTTCTCCTGCTTTCCGTCAGTTCAGATCCTCTTCGATGTTGCGCGGAGAATCAAATGTTTCGGGTGAACGGCAAAACACCGCGCCCTAGTCAACCTCGGGATCGGTTTCCTTGCCCGCGGCCGTACCAAGTGCTCCCCATACACCGTATGGGCTGGCAATCGACCCGCTGGCTAATTGCTGTGCCGTCAAAGTCGGGCTGCTTCCGTCTCCAGCGTCGATTGACTCAGGAATAAACCTGACGGAGCCGTCGACCATCGCGAATTGTGCACCACCGGGGTGAAAGCTACCAGCCGAATAGATACCATCGACAGCACCCCGGCCTTCGACAGCAGCACTGGGGCTGTTGGGAGGTAGCACCGTATTGAAAATCCCAAATCCGGCTCCGCCGTCCGCCCAACATCCGCCGCGTCCCAAAACGCTCAGTGGCACATTTTTGGCGTAGAACTCCGGATGGCGCGAGTCGAGTAGGCCCCGACAAAGGCTAGGATTGTCCAGAATGCTCGCCGGGCGGAAAGTGGCAAACTGACCAATGACCGACAAACCTGATAGTGATCCAATTTCTCCAATCGCGATCGTGTAGCTCGCCCCGTCAGTGACGTCGTCCAAATCGGAAGTCATTCCGCAGGCGAATGCTCCACGAAGAACGGTTGGCTGGTGAATCGCCCGCGCCATGTCTCCAATACAGAACGCGTAGTTTGTCGGACCAAAACGAGGGTTGTCATCCAGCTCGGCGCTCGGACATTCGAACGAATCAATTCGTTCCTGCCACGGTGTGTACTGGTCAACCCATGGCGCCGGCCCCATCGCCGGATAGACGACTCCGTTCAATTCCGTCGGCGTCGAAATCTGATCCCAACGAGCCTGATCATCCAAGAATGGCAGCAGGGCAACCAACCCACTCAGCCGATTCGCGTTACCGTATATCGGAGATCGCCCCGTACCCGTACCGCCCATGGCAGATGGAAAATGCTGATACGTGTCATGATAGTTGTGCAACGCCAACACTAGTTGCTTGAGGTTATTCGAACACGACATCCGTTGTGCAGTCGGTCGAGCGTGTCGAATTGCTGGCAGAAGCAATCCCGCCAACAACACAATAATGGCAACGACAAACAGCAACTCGACCACCGTAAATCCGTACAGATGCGTTTGTCTACGTTTCTGAGTCTTTCCATTCATGGAAGGGCCTCTTCAGTAACACAGTGAATGAGATGAGACGACGCATACGAACGATGGTGTGCCTGCGAGCAGCACCACACTTCATAGATCGCCAGCGGGATGAGCCAACTGAACCAAGCATTGAGCCGATAAAACCAGTCCGATTCAAGCCGCATCACGGTCACGGAACCGGAGATCAAACGCAACAACAGGGGCGAACAAAGCAGGATAAAAAAGCGGCATGCCCATTTTTGATGCATTTGAAATTGCCTTCGGCGGGCATAGTGCACGGCGAACGCCATACAGGCGGCGGTGGTAATCGAGAGTGCGGCAAATCCAACACCGGCGATCGGGCCCGCGAACGCTCGCCGTGCCATAACCAAACCACTCGGCAATAGAATGGCGAGCACGATCACCGCTAGTATTCGCCCGGCCCAACGGTGTAATTCCCGATAACGCCTGCGACCGCGGCTAAGCATCAACAAAGATCCGCCGACCAATGCCAACGGCCCGCTGACAATGTGAGCATAGAAGGCTACGCAATAGTGTCCGTAGAAAGAGCCTTGCCGTCCGCTGAGAAATGCAGAATCGAAATCAGCCGGAAAATAGAACCGATACTCGTAGAGGATCGATAGAAAGACCTTCACAAACAACGCCGCGGCGACGAACGTGACCACCGCGCGCAATCTGTTCAAGCGGTTTTGACCAGCTGTTCCTTTCACGGTGCTACGGAAAACCCGTCTCCGAGAGGCGTGATCCCAGCGAAAAGAGTCTTACTACCCAACTGTACCGTTTCATCGACTCCGATGTCCAATGGAGGAGACGACCATTTCGACCACGATCCGTCTTGAACCCAACGAAATTGCCGCATTACCCAGCGGCGAACCAAGCGAAAACAAGCCGCGTGGTCAAGGAAATCGTGCCCATGCTGGACGGAATTGCTCAAGAGGAGGAGTCGTTTCATGTCGTCGATTTCGATGAGGAGTGCAGGTATGCCAGGTTCTCTTGCTCCTCCAATGTGGCGATGGTGGCCACAGATGGCAACCCGGGTAATCGTCATCGGGCGGGGTGAGTGACACGACAACACACTACCATTCATCCGCGACAAAAAAACTCGACAGAAACGATCTCGCTCCACGACACACCAAGGTCACCGCCGTTCAGTACGCACCCAATGCGACGACTTGGGAGGGTCAGGCTCATAATATGTGGCCCTGGCTTCGCCAGCGGCATGGCAACCGACACATTACGAATCATGCAAAAAACGGGCACTAGCTTGGCTAGCTCCGATCTTGTCCATCCTTAGTGTAATCTTGAACCTTAGTGTGATGTTGAAAAACCCGAGGCCCCTTCGGCTCAGATCCGAATTTCCTTGCAACGAAGGGCCAACGCCCCGTTGCGTTTACCTAGCCCAGCCCATCGGGCTGGGTAATGTCCAACCAACAACCGTGAGGGCCAACGGTCCGGCCATTTGCCATCATCGGGCGACCAACTGATCGGACCTTTGGCTCTTGCGGTTCCAAGGTGGCAACCGAATCCGAATCCCAGCCCGATGGGCTGGGCTAGGCAAATGACTGGGCCTATGGCCCGATTATTTAGCGAACGCTAGCTATCGCGTGCCGGCTGATTCAATAAGAATCTCATTTCGACCAAAGTAGAAATCCAGGTCTTTGTCTTTCTGTCGGGGCATCAGCAGGCTGCCGATACCGACGAGGACCGCCGAGGCGGGAAACGCGTACATAAAAGGATGGAAGTTCACCAATCCGTCAAAGGGTTTGAACAAGACCACCGAGACGTAAATAAGACCTCCGCCGAGCAGCCCGGCCAGTATCCCAGTAGCGTTGGCGCGCTTCCAATAGAGTGTAGCTAGGCTCGGCCAAAACAGTACTGACGCCGACCCGCCCGTGTAATGAATCACCAGCGGGATCAAAAATGGTGGCTTGGAAAATGCCAACGTCAACACCAAGAGCCCAACGGTCGCCGTGACAAAATAGGTCAAGCCTCGCTGCCATTTCTCGCCCAGTCTCAAGCGGAACGTCTTCTGTATCAGGTCGCGAACAACGGAACCGCTGACAACAAGCAGCGCAGAATCCACGGTCGACATGACTGCAGCAAACGGCGCCGCGATCAACACGCCGGCCAACCAGGCGGGAGCGACAAGTTTCGCCATTTCCGGTACGGCCTTGTCCGATTCTCCTGGAGCGAGATTCAAGTCCAAGCTCCAAGCGCAGTTCATCGTGATCAAACTACTTCCGTACATCAACAACAGATACGGCGCCAGCAGCATGAGCGCTCGCCGCAACGCTCGCGTATCCCGAAAAGCCAACATCCGCGGTACGGCTGTCGGCATCAGCACGCCCCCGATCCCGCGCAACATCACCATCGACAGCGCCAAGCTCAACGGCAAATACGAGTTCCTCAGCGGATTGGGATTCTGTTCGTCACCACCGTACGCCTTGACGATTTTCTCTGGACCTGGCCCAAAAAGGTAAGCCTGACGCTGCGTCTCGAGTCCTCGGTGTTCCGCGGTCGGGTCGGGACGTTGCGCCAATTTCATTGTCGCTTCACGCATCCCGCCTGCCGCATGAATCGCGAATGGCACCAGTAGGACCACACCCACAATCATGACCACTCCCTGCATCGTGTCCGTCCAGGCGACGGCACGAAATCCCCCATACGTCGTATAGGCGACAACGGAAACGGCAAACAAGATCAGCCCCATCTGGTAGCTGGTCGCCAGGATACTCTGCAGAATCACGGCACCGGCAATGAACTGAGCCATCAGGTAAACGGTGGTCAAGACAACGATCATCACCGCGTAAACGCTGCCGATCGCATCACTGTGATATCGGTCTCGCAGCAAATCGACCAACGTCAGCGCGCCGGTCTGTCGCGCGAGACGATTGATCCGCTTGCCGACAAGTCCGAGTCCTGCCACGGCCGTCACCATCGATCCGGCAACCCAAAAGGCGATCGTCCATCCGTAGGAGTAAACAAGCGAGGGATAGCCTAAGAACGAGCCACCGCTAGCCAACGTGGCGACCCAAGACAACGCCAGGACCCATGGCCCGAAGCTGCGCCCGGCAACGTAGTATTCGACCTCGAAATCGGCGCCCCGTTGGTATCGGTGCGCGACAATTGCGATCGCAAACACTGCTAACATATAACCGACAAAGGGGATCAAGATGGCAGGATCGCGCTGCGTAAGTTCGTACCACCTGTCGGTGGTGACCGGAACTTGACTCAATAACAGGAGGCTGTCAGGCATGAACGAACACCTATCAATGTCGCGTGGTCAGACGGTGATTCAAACCTGTTCTTTTGGATGTGACCCACTGCGTCGCATCTCCTCTGGAACCTCAACATACGGCTCGTCGTCCTTCAACAGGAACAAGGCAAACAGCCAAGTCACGGCGATCGTGGCGATCCAAGGTACGACCAATCCCCACATGACCCAGGCAGGAATCCCCAAGATCAAATTCGGCTGTTCGCTTCGCTGTTCCGGTGCCACATACCCCAGGGTGTAGAGAATGACGCTCGATACGGTCAGCGCAACCACGATAATACCGAATACGATCCTCGCTTCGTGCCAGCACTGGCGCGCATGTCTCGCCTGATGCTTCAGAAATAACTGACGTTGCGTTTCGTGGCTCATCGTCTGTCCATTGCTTTGTTCGATGGTTACGGATTATTCGTTTGCTTTTTCAGGTAACAACCCGCAGCCGACTAGGCAGGATTATCGCGGGATGAATCGTCAACGATAAAAACGGGCGTTTCGCCCGGCGCAGGTGAGTTTGTAAACGTCCCGCGAGCCAAGACTGCCTCGCGTCCTCCAAATTCATCAATCCGTGACTGTTGATCGGCCTTGGCCTGTGCGTCGACCGCGTCGGGATCGACAATCGTACGCAGTTCGGCTTCCAGTCCAGACAGCACTGCGGCAGAGGACGGAACATCCGCCAGGTCGCGCGTTTCGTCAGGGTCCGCCTCCAAATCAAACAACTGTGGAGGGTCACCCACATAGTGGATGTACTTCATTTTGCCGCGGCGCAACATGTAACTGGCGCTCCGAGTGGCGACCGCGTGATACTCGCTAAACGCTGCGCGATCGAGTTGCTCACCTGCGGCAATCGGCCACAGCGAACTACCCGGCAACTGCCGCTCGTCGTCATCCAAACGAAGGCCCGCACACTCCAGGATCGTCTGATAACAATCGACTAACGTGACCGGGTCGTTTGTGACACATCCCCGAGGCACATCGGGGCCAGCCAGGATCAATGGAATAGCTGCCGACTCCTCATACATCGTAAACTTGCCCCACAATCCGCGTCGCCCCATGCTCTCGCCGTGATCGGTGGTATAGAGCACACGAGTCGACTCCGCCAAACCGCTCGTTTGCAAGGCTGCCAACACACGCCCGACTTGACGATCGAGGTGTGTGCAACAGCCGTAATACGCGGCGGCCATCCGCCGAATCTCTTCTTCCGAGAGGGGCTGCTCCCAGTTCATCACGCGACGAGTTTCCACGATGGATGGATGAAGAGGACGCTCGTCGGGACGACTTTGTACCGGCAGGGGAATCTGATCCAGTGGATACATATCGTACAGTTCCGGCGGTGCCACATAGGGCGGATGTGGACAGACGAATGAAGCGAACAGCACCCACGGTTTGGCGTCCGGATGCGCCACCTGACGCTGCAACCACTGTTCGGTGTGGTCGGCGATGTTGACGTCGTAGTCCACGTAGGTCGAATCGCCGGGCCCTGCCTCGACCACGCCGTTGCGCATGCCCTTACGCGGTGGCGCATTGTCACGAATACAACCACGCGGATCACCCACTCCATCGACGACGTTCAGTGGAATCTCGTGGTGTTGAAAGCCGTCCGTATCGTTGGAATCACGGAAATGCAATTTCCCAATCGACTCGACACGATGCCCGGCGTCGATCAAGCGATGCCCCCAGCCAGGCGGGTCGCCGAAATAGGGAAACGCGTTATCCCAATGACCTGTCTGATGCACATAGCGGCCGGTGGCCAGCGAAGCGCGGGCCGGCACGCAGATTGGGCATGTTGTATACGCCGCTGTGAATCGTGTACCCCGCTCGGCCAGGGCGTCCAAATTGGGCGTCTGTACAAATGGGTGTCCGTAGCACCCCAGTGCATCTCGGTTGTGCTGATCCGAAATAATAAAGAGCAGGTTTTTGGGGTCCATATGATTTCTTGTCGCCGTGTCGCGAGGAGGTAACCGCCCATTTGTGTTCAACGGCAACCTATCGCCGACCCACACAGAGGGCGACTCTACTTTAGCACACCCCGTGCTTGCATCGAGCGAGCGTAAAGAAACAGTGCCAACGCGATCACGAAAATTACTCCCGTGAAGACGGCGCCGAAAACACCCATGATTTCCATTCCGTTGGAGAGGACAAAGTTGTGGAATGTTGTGGTCAGCATCGCGATCAGTGAGGCGAGAAATATCGGAACCGCTAGGCGGTTCTTCAACAGCAACACTACCGCGCCAATCACACCGCCCCAGACCGCAACGGCCCAGAACACAACCAACCAGAGCGGGAACCCGTAAAAGAAGTCGAGCTGTTCGGGCGTGAATTCACCCATATACGCTTCGTTCTTCGTCTGGGTCATGACAAAGTCCAGTGCCCCCATTGCGTTCCACAACAGTGCAACGATTCCAACCACCCAAAGGTGCCGGGGAGTACTTGCGATCCCTAGTTCCTTCTTTTCAGGCATGACTTCCACCTGATGCATGTTTCCGGGGTAAATTTAGTCACTGCTTCAATGCGGTCGCTGGATTGTACCAGAACGGGACGGCGAGAGATTGACGCCGCCTTTGCTTTGAGCACCGAGGCTCAGTCGCATATGCGAGAAACAGAGTTTTGGGCGACGTCTCGATATTTGAGACAATCGCTGCTCACACGAAGACGCAAAGAAAGGAACAGTTCTGCGCTGGACTGGGCTATTCCATTACAAGGCTATTAAATCCACCACAGTCATTTTTCGCCAGTCTCGGACCTATTGCAATGGAACGGTTCGTGTTAGTTTATTTGCCTCGTGTTACATCAAAACAGCAAGGGAAACGGTACCGTGAGTGGACCCGATTTTGAAAAATGTGAGCTGATTCCTGTCATCGCTCAGGACTTTGAAAATGGTGATGTTCTAATGCTTGCATACATGAATCAAGACGCCTACCAGGAGACGCTGCAAACCGGACGTGTCTGCTATTGGAGCCGCAGCCGCGGCAAGTTGTGGCGGAAAGGCGAAGAGAGCGGCAACGTGCAGCACTTGAAGAGTATCTACTTCGATTGCGACGCTGATACGCTGTTGGTCAAGGTCGAGCAAGTGGGTGGCGCGGCGTGTCACGAGGGATATCGCTCCTGTTTCTTTCGGGAAATCGTGCGCGACTCGAATGAAATTCGCGTGGTTGGCGACCGCGTATTTGATCCGGCAGATGTTTACAAGAAATAAGAGCCACCGAACAACGTAGAGAAGAGTAACACCGAATGTCCGAACAGGTGCTTAGACTTGGCATCCCGGCCGGTAGCCTTCAAGAAGCAACCGTCAAATTGTTTCAAAAGGCCGGCTACAATATCAAGATTTCATCGCGATCGTACTATCCCACCATCGACGATGTTGAGATCGAGTGCTTGTTGATTCGTGCGCAAGAGATGGCTCGCTACGTGGGGCAGGGAATCCTCGACGCCGGGATTACCGGATACGATTGGATCTCCGAATCGGGGGCCGATGTTCACGAAGTCTGCGAGTTGGTTTTTTCCAAAGTGAGCCGTGGACCGGTCCGTTGGGTCCTCTGTGTTCCCAACGATTCTCCAGTGCAGTCCGTAAAGGACCTCGAGGGGAAACGGATTGCAACCGAGGCGATAGGACTAACGAACAGCTACCTCAAGAAGCACGGTGTTACGGCCACCGTGGAGTTTTCATGGGGTGCTACCGAAGTGAAGCCGCCCAAGTTGGCTGACGCCATCGTTGAGGTGACTGAAACCGGAAGTTCTCTCCGCGCGAATGACCTGAGAATTGTCGACGAAATCTTGCAAAGCACCACTCGATTGATTGCCAACAAGGAGTCGATGGCAGATCCCTGGAAAGAGAACAAGCTGGCAAACATCTCGATGATGCTGAAATCCTGCTTGGCGGCCGAGGGTAAGGTCGGGTTGATGATGAATGTTCCCAAGGATGATTTGACCGATGTGTTGGCTGTCCTGCCAGCGTTGCAGAGACCGACCGTCTCTGCTCTTTCCTCGCCTGATTGGGTGGCGATAAACACGATCCTCGCCGAAACCGTGGTCCGCACGATCGTCCCCAAACTGAAGAGTCTCGGCGTCAAGGGAATTGTCGAGTACGGTATCAATAAGATCATCGACTAGGAAGAGTGGCCCGTTCGCAACTCCAATTGTTAACGCAAGCCGCGACGAGAATCTCTCCCCGTCGTTCCTTTCCCATCGCAACGGCACATCCGCGAGGGACTGATCGATCTGGTCGACCTGCCCGATGCGGTCGCGTCGCAACGCGGTTTCGAAAGATAAGGTCTTTTCAGCAGGCCACGCCGAACTTCGTCGTTACTTCTACTCATGCAGACTCGGCAGCGTTCGTCGACTTGCAGGATGCTTGAAGGCCTCGTGAATTGCCAGCGCGATCGTCTCAAGCGGTTCGCGGAATTCCGAACTACAGAACTTGACGCGATTCGTGACTTTGGCCTCTATTTGATCGCCCTGAAATGTTGGGAATGCGACCGTGCCATGGATCGTCAGCGTGCGCATGGTCCTCAGACCTTCCACCAGATCGCCTTGAAATGACTCCCAGGGAACCCAGCCAATCTGCTTCTTGAAGCCTTGCATCGACAACATCAGCCACACGATCTTGATCCACATCGGTATTGGCAGTTCGTCCAGGCTGCCGCGGCCAATAACATTTACTTCAATTCCCTCGTTACAAATCCTCAACAATGGCTTGCGGCGTATCAACACGTTAAACCGACAAAAATAGCCAAACAAACCAACAGCCACCGCTATGAGCGAAAGCACGACGGCCGCATCGGCTGGCGGTTTATTATTGGCTGGCGTGGAGATGCCAAACAAGAAAAGCAGAGCCACGACTACGCAAATGAAAGAGAGCAAGAAACACATGAAAGCACCAACTCGGTAAATCCAGGTCTTGCCGAAGAATTCCGTTTGAATTGTTGTTGCGGTGGCACTCATACGTCGGGATTATAGTTGACGGTCCGGAATCCCCAAGTCCATGTGATGAGAGTGCCTCGCTTCACATCGGGTGCGATCCGGCACGGCCGCGATGAGAAGAAAAACGCGGCACTAGCCTCCGCGTTTCTTTTCTTCGCTAATCCCCTTGAAATGGGCGAATGCTGGACCTACTTTGTGCATTTCAACCCAGCGATCGCGAGTCTTCCGTTCGCTTCGCATTAGAGTCTGAGGTTGAATCTCTCCCGAGTCAATTCGTGAGAGAAGTTCCAATTCACTCAAAGGTCCAATTGCCTTTTTCCGACGAAGGAAGCCTGCTGTTCGAATAATATACCAATCGGCAGACATGCTCGTACCTCATCAACTGCTCGAAGGAATCGTGAGTCGAAACATGTTTTCTTCGCAAAGAGAACTAGTCACGAACAACCGTCGACTCGGACCCTGGCCGTGGTGTTAGTAGCCTCATGTACCTACCTATTGAACCCTCGTTAGATCAAGACGTTTCGATTAGTTATCAAATAATCCGTCGAGGCAAAGTAGAAGACGTGCAGATTACGCGGCCAATATGATTTCGTGTTTATTACAAAATCAGCCGCTGGGCGCTAGCCCATGGTTCACGATTGCCATCAGGGAATAGTGCCGTTGACAAGAACCTGATCGGGCCCTGCCGATCTTGTCGCGTGAATAGTAGAAACTCGCTGACCTACCAACTCAGCTGGCCCGAACTCGTTGCGAAGGAATCGGTTTCAACATTCATCTTGTTCAGCATGCTGACGAACAGATTGCAAAGCGGCATGTTGTCGTTCTTTCTGAAAGCGACATAACTTCCATGCTGGAAGCCGCCACCGGCCAACAGAATTGGGAGATTACGCGGGTCATGGGCGTTGGCATTTCCAAGGTTGCTGCCGAACATCACCATCGTGTTGTCCAGTATCGTGGTCGCACCTTCTCGTTTCGACTTCATCTGGCCCAACAAATCTCCAAAGCAATTCAGCAGCGCTTTTTCTATCGTCTTGAGTTGTTTGATCTTGGCCTCGTCCCGTCCGTGATGAGATAGATTGTGATGTTCGAACGAGACGCCGTTGAGCAGAGGAACAACTTGATGATCCTGAATCACCACGCTGATCACGCGCGATGAGTCGCTCTGCACGATAAGTGGAATCAACTTCATCAACAATTCGGTCCGACCAACCAAGTCCGCCCTATCGGCGACATCCTTTGGCGGTTCTTCGTCGACGCTCGGCTTGGGTTTATCGAGCCAAACCTGAGCTTCGGCAAGATCTTTTTCGGCGACGCGGAGAGCGTCAAAGTACTCATCGAGCCGCTTGCGATCCGCAGAGCTAGCGTTATTTCGCAGCGTCTTCGTTTGGCTCATGAGTTCATCGAGAATGCTCCGGCCCTCGCTGAGCTTGCGTTTCTGTCGCCGAACCTGCTGGCGATCACCTTGCAAGAACATTTTCGCGAACATCCGAGCTGGGCTGGACTCCGCGGGAACCATGACTCCGCTGCTCGTGTACGACTGACTGGATGGGCCTTTGCTGCTGAGCGACACGGACGGGAATCGTGTCACGTAGCCGAGCGACGTTGCAGCCAACTGGTCGACGGAAATCGAGTTGCGAAATCCATCCTGGCCCGGGTTTCGCGCGGCACTCAGCCAGGTCATCTCCGTCGCATGTTCACCGCCCTGGTCTGGATGGGACAAGCCGGCGAACAGCGTAAAGTCCCTTCGATACTGTTTGAGTAGATCGAGATACTCGGTTGACTCGTATTCTGCACCTGTGGTCTTTGGGAACAACGCGGGCGAATGAAGTCCCAGAGCCGTGCAGATCAGGACCATTCGCTTTGGCGGCTCAGCAATCGCTCGGCCCAGGGTTGGATTCATCGAGTCCAGTAGCGGAAGCGCCAGAGCCACTCCTGATGCGCGAAGAAACGTTCGTCGATGTATTGTTGAATTCATCTTCTATAGCCTCCGTCAATCCAAACACCCACCACCGCTAGCGAGCGGGCCCCAGTAAACTGATCACTTGTTCCGGAATAGTCGGTTCTGCACGATCTGGTGGAGAATCGTCCGGACTTGATAACCGCCACCACTGGTTTCCTGAACTATCTTGTCGAGTTCACCGCGATCGGCAAATTGTAGTTCACCGCCGGTTGCATAAACGATCAATTGCGCGATGAGGTTGCCAGCCACCCGATCGGTCTTCAGCAGCAGATTTCGTTTGAAGTCGCGGATCCCATGGAACGACTCTCCCACCGCAGTCACCCCGCTTGAATCCACGGCGAGCCCTTCTCTGTATTCATAAACTCGCCGACCGAAGAGTGTTCGAGTCGGCCAATCACCTTGTCCGGTCGATCGATACCTGGTTCGAAACCCACCAATCGGGTCGAAACTCTCCAATGCAAACCCGGGTGGATCGATGTGTTGGTGGCAGTTGGCACATGCCATCACGTTCCGATGGGCATCGAGCGTTTCCCGAATGGTAGTCGTCCCGCGTGTGTCCGGTTCGATCGAGCCAGCATCGGGTGGCGGAGGATTCACAGGTGTTCCGAGCAGTTTCGATAGGACGAAGTTGCCACGTTTGACTGGTGACGTCACAGTACCATTGGCAGTGACTTTAAGGACGCTAGCGTGCGTCAGCAAACCACCTCGAACGCTGTTATCGGGCAGAGTCACTCGACGAAACTGATCACCATCCACGTCGAGGATCCCATAGTGTTCCGCCAGTCGACGATTGACGAAAGCGAAGTCAGAATCAATTAGATTCTGTGCGGAAAGATTTTGATCGATCAGTTCGCGAAAAAACGCACGAGTCTCTCGCAGCATCGCTTGACGGAGAACATCGTCGTACTCCGGGTAGAGTTTCTTATCCGGCGTGGTGGCGTCGATGTTCTCAAGTCCCAGCCATTGATCTAGAAAATCTCGCACAAAACGATCCGACTTTTGGTCATCAAGCATGCGATCAACTTGACCAGCGAGGATCTTTGGTTCTCGCAGTCTCTGCTGTTCAGCCAGACGAAACAACTCGTCATCCGGCAGGCTTTTCCAAAGGAAATAAGACAACCGCGTGGCCAATGCATGATCATTTAACTCACCCGGTTCCGCGGATTGAAACAGAAATTGCGGTGCACTAAACATGGCCCTAAGTGGGGCACGGACAACTTCCTCGAATGGCTCGCCATCGCGTAGCGAGGGCTCCGCCAGACGTAGGAGAGCTTCGGCTTCGCCCTTCTTGAATGGCCGACGGAATGCTAACGGACCAAGGTGCAGGATGATCTCGGCGAGGTGTTCGCGAGGCGCCTTCGTGAGTTCAATGTCGAACGCCTGGCGGCGAAAATTGGAGCTACGCTGCTTGAACTTCACGCCAAGCAATACCTGGCGAGTTCGCTCCGGTGGCCAATGCTCCTCTAGAGGACCCTCGATCTTCAACCACTTGATTGCCAGCCCCTCTCCCTTGTAGTTCTTCGCTCCACGATTCGCAAACACACCTCGGCCGTCAGGTTGCCAGTCGGCGTCCGCGGGCGCCGGATAGAAGAAATCATCGGGAGTAAAATAGCTAACAACCTCGACGGTACGTGACTTCCCCGGAGACAAGTCGAGTGCCGAGATCAATTCCGCACCTCCCTGCTGTGCGCTGCTTCGATAGAGTAGCATCGTTACCGGCGTTTTGGCCTGATAGCCGTACGCCTCGGCCGTTATGCGGTACAGACCCGGATACGGTGGGCGGTACCCCATGTGGTTCGACTGCGCAACATGTGGACGAGAATCAAACGTGACCCAGGCGTCATCGACCAGCTTGACGGTGCCCCCACCGCGGCGTAATGGCCGATCAACCCACATCTTGCTGTAGTGGTTGTTTTGATAGTCGATATCGATCGCCTGACGGCGCGGTCGCGGACCTAACTCGATCGCCTCATCCAAGGCAATGTCGGCAGCGGCAAGGTAACTTCGAATGTGGACAGGTGAAATACCCTGATCAATGGCGACTGTATCGAAAGCACTGGACATGTTTTCCGGCGGCAGGTGCTTCGCAAGTTCACCACGAACGCCTAGCAAATCGTGCAGGGTGTATTCGTACTCAAGCCGAGTCAGCCGGCGAATCGGCACGCGGCCGTTCGCCTTCTGTACCTTGAGGTTGGTCTCATGAAGATTCGTTTCGAGGGATGCAAGCGCCTTGGCAAGTTGATCTTTATTGGGCCGCGATTCGGAAGCTGGCGGCATTTCACCCAATCGAATTCGGTCGAATACCTTCTCCCATGTTTTGAACGAATCACGGTTCGTCAGGTCGTGATCGAGTTGCTCCAAGTTCAACGGTGTATCGGTTTCTGCATCATGACAATCAATACACGACGATTGAATGAGCGACTGGACATCCGGCGAGAAGGAATCCGCGCACGAAAGCCGTGCATTCAACAAGACTAGAAAACAGATAAGAGCTCTGTTCACGATACATTCACTCTTTGTCAGGGCCGATCAATTCCATGTCAGTGATCACCAAACCGGCTTGGTCGTAGAGCGTATGGCACCAGAGCGCGTCAACGATCAAATCGAATGGGCCGCTTGGTAACTTTTCCTTCATGTACGTGAGCGACGGGTCTAGTTCGTAGTCACGAAGGTCAAGGTCGACTACAAACGGCCGTCCATTTTGGAACTCATCGGCGGGAAGAATGACTTGAAATCTACCGGCAAATTCACCGTCGGAGTGCCTGACCGATAGTCCGAAGAAGATCCGGTGGGCCGACTTCATATAACCGGCGACACGAATGCGCGATTCGGCCCGGAGCACAACAGGCGGGCTGTCGCCGGAAGAGACGTAAATGGATGCCGTATAGATTGTCTTGTCCTGTTCGGTGGTGTAGGGGATCGCCTTGAGTCCGGCATCTTCTTCATTTGTTCCGGACGACGACCACTCACCGTACGTTCCGTGCGGCCCTCGATGCAACTGGCTCTTCCATCGATCGACGGAATCAGGCACGCGTTCCGGCGACATTTCGCTTTCGGGTGATACGGTCAAACGATGATTGGCTAGCACGTCAACGGTATCGCCGTCACTTCGACGCTTCGCTCGTACCTTGCCCTCACTAACGTTCAATATCGTTGATGAAAGTCCGGCCTCAACCTCAAACTGCGTTCCCAAGACTTGCAACATGGCAGATCGTGTGTGGATCAACATCGGCTTGCCTTTGGGTTGAGGTAACACGTTTCCAGAAAAGCTACCGGCCTTCAAATGCAGCTCTTTCTGTCCGTGATCCGAGAACGTGAGCGTCGAGTTACCGGAGATCGTGACGGCAGAACCGTCGTTGAACTCGAGTTCAAACCACGAGTCAGGGGCCATTCCTTCGACAGTCCCGCCTGGCAGTTCTGCTCCAACGCCCAGGTCGTGAAGAACTCGACCACCGCTTCCTGTCCATTGAAGAGGTCCGCTCAACCCGGTGATGGTCGCGATCCGAGGTTCAATGTTGGGCTGGCGCACGTACACGGTCGCAATCAGGGCCACTACGGCCACCATCGCAATCGCTAAAGACCATCGGGCTATGTTCACGACCCGACCGACATGAAGCGAATCGTGTCCTGAAATCGAACGTTCGGTTTCCGGCGTGTCGCCGCCGAGCATCGCGTGACAGAGAAGATAAAAGTAACCGTTGTTTCGGGCATGCGGAACTGTCTCGCCAAACGCCACATCTTCCAGTGCTGCATGCAGATTGAGTTCTTGCAAATACTGTTGGCGAACCGTGGCATCACCACGTAACGCTTGCTCTAACTCCGCCAGTTGATCCGACGTAATCACCCCGTTGGCGTATGCCCGAATCAGCGCCTTGGTCTGTTCGTTCATCTTACGCTTCTCCCTCGGCCAATCGGCGTCGAACACACTCTCGGATAAGATCACGCAACACGTTTACTTTGCTGTACAGGCGGCGCGCCTTTTGACCTAGCTCGGTAGCAATACGGGCAATCGAATCTCCTGGCGTATGCACACTCAGCAACAATTGCCGCTCGGGGCGTCGAAATTCCTGGAGACAAAGCTCGACCGCTTTTCGCTCCGTTTCGGCTGTTTCCAGACGTGCTTCCGCGTCGACGGCCAGGATCTCAATCAACTCCTCACTGAGGACAAGACGATCTCGAGCACATTTACGGCGATGTCTGAGAACCTCAAATCTCGCGATGACGCAGGACCAACGTACAAAATCGGCAGCTGTTTCTGTCGGTTCAAATCCGCCGAACTTCCGCCAGCAGGCCAGCCCGACTTCCTGCATCACGTCGTCAACATCCTGGCCGGAGGGGAGCAACGAACGCACAAACCCCCGCACCGCCCGCTCATACCGAGCGAACAGCGACACAAACTGGTCGTATTGCAGGTCTTTTCGTGATCTAGTCATGCCGATGCAGCTGCTTTCTATAGGAGTACTTCCGTTGATTCCCGAATTACCAGAAATTCCAGTGTTTTTCTTCCGCTGGCCCGCTCAAGTCGACTTTTCGCGAACAACCTCTCTGAGTTGATAGAGGCAATTCTAACTGCACGCTATTCTAGTGTTCACGACGGACGTCACCCAGATCCAGTTCCGATGGAGTAAGTATGCCTTCCTCACAGCGAGAACCCAACGGCGATCTCCTGTTACGTACGCTGGCGATGCCCGCCGACACCAACCCCAACGGTGACATTTTTGGCGGCTGGATCATGTCGCAAATGGACATTGGTGGCGGGATCTTGGCCAAGGAAATCGCTGCCGGCCGTGTTGTTACGGTCGCGGTGGAAGGCATGACTTTTCATCGTCCCGTAAAAGTTGGAAATGTGGTTTGCTGCCACGGCGCGTGCGTTCGCATCGGGACAACGTCAATGACGATCAAGCTCGAAGTCTGGGTCAAACCCGTACTCTCCAAGGCAAACGACGAGCGTTACTGTGTCACAGAAGCCGTATTCACCTACGTTGCCATCGACGAAAGCGGAAGACCAAGGAAAGTGTCCAGCACGTGAACAGAAAAGTGTTGTCAACCAATGTGTGGCACTGGCTTCGCCAGTGCCACACATTGCGCTCAGCGGCTGACAAAGCACTGCTGGTGCTGGCATTCGGCGTCCGACATAATGGGTGCACATCCTTCAAACTATCAATCGGAATTACCGAGGAGAAAAACATGTTGGTTAGACGACTGGTTCTTTGTCTTTTAGTGCCGGGACTGCTGGCAGGATTGTTACTCGACCCGGAAAGAGCAGTTGCCGACGTCTACGAACTGCGGACTTACACCACGAACGAGGGCAAGCTGGACAACCTCAACGCGAGGTTCCGTGACCACACGGTGCAGTTGTTCAAGAAACACGGAATCGAATCGGTTGGTTATTGGGTTCCGACTGACGGCCCAAAGACAAAGAACACTCTAATCTACGTGATCAAGCACGAGAGTCGCGATGCAGCGAGAGCTTCTTGGAAGGCATTCCTGGCCGACGGGGCGTGGAAAAAGGTCGCTCGTGAATCGCAAAAAGATGGCCAGATTCTGGCCAAAGCCCCCGAGTCAGTCTTCATGGACGCGACGGACTATTCTCCGAACTGGAAAGAGAAGAAAAACGACGACGCTGTATTCGAACTTCGAACCTACCGCACCAACAAGGGCAAGCTTCCAAACCTCGACGCACGGTTCCGCGACAACACGATTCGAATTTTCAATCGACACGGTATCCGGTCCGTCGCATACTGGCATCCCGCAGACGAACCGAGTTCGACGGATACGTTAATCTACATCATTCGTCACGACAGCCGCGACGCTGCAAAAACATCGTGGAAGGCATTCGGAGCGGACGAGGAATGGCGGAAAGTCGCCAAGGAATCACAAAAAGACGGTCGATTCCTCCGCGAGCGACCGGAGTCGGTCTACATGAAGGCAACCGACTACTCGGCCATCCGCTGACGATTTGCAGTTGTTTTGGGAGTAGGAGGGAATCGGAGCCCGCCGCTTAGTCTACTTTCCAACCATCGCGAAAGTCGGGAAACAGGTATTGGTCGACATTGGCATTTCCAGAGGCTTTGAGCTCTTTCGCATTCCAATCAAAGCCGCCCCCCGCACGAAATGCCGTGTTGGCCAACAAAACTGCCTCGGCGAGTGGACCAGAGTAATCCACGAAATCGCAACTCGATCGAGGTCCGCCTTTGCACGCGCCAATCCACTCGTTGTAGAACCCGGCCGACTTGGCAATTGTCTCGGCCGGTTTCTCTGGCGTAGTGCCATCGTTGAGCTTGGCCTTGTAGCCATTAAAGTCAGCGACGATCAACCCTTTCTCTCCGACAAACAGAGTGTTGCCATTACCCTCGCCGCCATATTTCTGAAACACCTCTCGATTCGAGCCGTGCCACCAGTGCAGAGTGACCGCTCTACGACCCTGTTCGGCCGGAAATTGAAGCCGAGTCTTCATTGATTTGGGAGTTCGTTGCGGATCGATCTCTGTCTCTTTTGGCACGTGATCAAGATCGATTCGGTTGGGGTACTTGAGCTTGAGCGCCCAGAAAGGGATGTCGAGAATGTGACAGCCCCAGTTGCCCGTTTCACCGGTGCCAAAGTCCCACCAGAACCGCCACTTGTAAGGGCAATACTCGGGCGAATAGGGTCGTACCTTCGCCGGCCCCAACCACAAGTCCCAGTTCAAATGGCTCGGCACGGCCGGGAATTCCTTCGGAACGGCCGGCATGCCTCGCGAACCACCGATGAAACAATAGACTTCCTTGATATCTCCGACAACGCCAGCCCGAACAGCTTCAACAGTACGTGCCATGCCGGCGTTTGCATGACGTTGGTTACCGAGTTGCGTGGCAACGTCCATACGCTTGGCGATGTTTGTCAGCTCGCGACATTCCCAAGCCGAATGAGCTAGTGGTTTTTCACAATAGACATGTTTACCCATCAACATCGCCTGCCGGGCCGCATGAAAATGCGTGTGATCTGGCGTGCTAATCACCACCGCATCAATTTGCTTCTCGAGTTTATCGAGCATGACCCGGTAGTCTTGGAATCTCTTCGCCTTATCAAACTGTTGAAACTTCTTCCCCGCCTTCTGCTCGTCCACGTCGCACATCGCGACGATGTTCTCTCGGGAAACTCCACCGACATTGGCTGCGCCACGGCCACCGACGCCGATACATGCCACATTGAGTTTTTCGTTTGGGCCCGCTGCTCTCGCAACATTACTTGTGCCGAACCAATATCCAGCACCTATAACGGCGGACGTTTGCAAGAACCGACGACGTGACTTTTTGTGGGGAGTGTTCAAGAGAGTTCTCGCAAATCAAAGGTCGGAAGTGGGGGTGGTACTTTTGCTTAGGCCTCATGTTAACCCGAAGCGTAAGCGAGGGAAACTGGAAAGGCAACGTTCGCACGCACACTCGTCGGGTTACGAAGCCTCACGTCTTTCCAGCTACGAAAAACGGGCCCGTAGTCGGCTCGCAACTTCCGATAGTCGAGAGAGCTTTTCAAAGGCTTCATCGATCGACGGAGGCTCGCCATAATCGGGAGCAAAGCCACAGTCCGGGTTCAAGGCAATACGCGATGGGTCCACGATTGTGGCGCCCGCGGCGGCGATTCGTTCCATTTCATCTATCGACTGAATTCTCTCACCCCGCACGTCGACGATACCCATCCCAACACCCAAGTGCTCTGGCAATAATTCGAGATCGTCGACCTCCCCCGTCCCTTGATAGGCAAACTCGAGGTTAACACGGTCAATCCTCGCACCCTTCAAGAGGGGTAAAATCGGCTTGTAGTCACCAGTCACATCGCTTTGGCGTTTGTACACGCTGTGACAGCAATGCAGGTGCACCTCGACAGGCAATTCGGCCGCGATTCTGTTTATCGATGCAATCGCAGCAGGTGCCTGACGTTCGATGTCCCAATGACGTTTGAGACGATCGTCGTGCGTTTGTCCCTCACTGGTCAGCTGCCGGTCACAAAAATACGTTAGGGCCGGATCATCGATTTGAATGATATCAACACCAGTTTGAGCGAGCGCCAGGGCCTCCGCAGCGATCAACTCCGTGAGATGCTCCATATAGTGTTCCATCGTAGGGTACGCATCGCTGCTAAAGTCCTCGTGCCATTTTCGGATCGCGATCAAGAATGGTGAAGGCAAGGCATATTTCGTACAGCGGTCCGTGTGATCCACCAAAAACTTCGCATCGTCGACAAACAGTGGATCACCGCCTCGCATCTGCCCGGTGACAACGGTGGTGTATTTCAATTCTCCCTGATGTTCGAACGGCCGAATCGGTTGATGTCCACCAACTCGATGCAAGAACTCGTCGAGGTAATGGACCCGCCGCCACTCGCCGTCACTAATCACGTCGAGTCCGGCCTGCTCTTGTAATCGGATGGCAAAGATAACCATGTCGTCCATGACGCGATTGTATTCATCCCCTGACATCGATGTTCGACGATCGACAAGCGCACGAACCAGAGTTGGTCGCGGTAGAGATCCGATGACCTGAGTAAAGAATGGAGGCAAGGCCTTTGTTCGATCCGTTCTCATGACACGAAACCTGTCCACGAATTGGTAACGTACTTACCAGCGTCGTTTGATTGAGGCCTTGCTGTGGCAACCCGGCGACGGATCTTGCGGCTCGCCACGGTGCCAACGCCACTCGATCGCCTTTTCTTTACCTACGCTCTTTCCCTCAATCCTAGCGACAAGCGCATCTCCATGCCGTGTGTAGATGATTCGCTGAGGAAAATCATTGCGTTTGCTTTCAAATACTGCATGGTCTTTTTCAAGCGTTATCAGCGTGACAGGCGTTGGTGGTCGGCCGCCGGGGCTGGCGAAATAGACAACCTTGTCACCAACTTGTGCGATGCGAAGAAGCTGAAAGGACACCTTGTTAGCCCGCAAAGATCGATTGAGGCCGAGCATAACGCCGCCCCTGGGTGCCATCCAGTATTCCTCCACCTGCTTCTCCAGCACAAGGCGATGCGGTCAGTAG
>DUDC01000112.1 GCA_012959465.1 Planctomycetaceae bacterium | reverse complement strand
TGGGAATGTCGGGCTGGCGCAAGAGTAACTCGACGCACACGTCTATCTACCCGATCTATACGAGGCCCCATTTGCGGCGAAGTGCCCATTCGACTCCCAATAATCCCACGAAGAGTAGTGCCATGAAATGAGAATTCCAGAGCGGATGGGGTGGCAATGTCGAAACGTGCACGCGACGCCCGTCTGGCAAGCCCCCCAGCACTTTTTCAGCGTGTGCCCAGCGGACGTATCGACCACCGCTCTTCTTGCCAGCATCACGCAGTGCCACTTCGTTCAATTCAAGGTCCTCCATCTCGCCCTGAGGTCCCCTAACACGAAATGTAGTCTGTGCAGGTTCGCCGTCCGTGCTTGGCGTCACCATACGGGCGAGGTAAGTACCCGCTTCCAAATCACTCAGCGTCAAACCGAAGACACTTCGTCTTCCAGCGCGTCGAGACAGCACGAATTCTTCTGTCCGAGTACCGTTACGTGTCAACTCAACACGAACAGCATGATCGTCTTCCGGAATTCGGGAATTGTCGAAGAAGCGTACGCGAAGTGTTACCTGTTCTTGGAAATCGAACACCTCTTTGTCCGACGACAAGACGACCGAGTCTTGATCGCCGATCATCTTGGAACGACCCAAGTAACGCAACAACTGCATCCAGTAGTTTTCGTATCCAAATTCGCCGTTCACATGCCGCGACCAACGGTATGACTCGTCGGTCAGATGAACGACGACACGTCCGGCTCCCACATACTGCGACAACACAACCGGCGCCGCATCAAAACTCAACCCAGGTGCATGTACTTCCAACCACACATGCGCCGCGGGCCGGATTCTTTGAACCTGGACGAACCTCCGGATCGGCGGCATTGTCGTCCAGTAAACGGCCGTGTCTTTTCGATTGCCTGCCAACTGAATTGCCGGTTGCTGCATGCCGATCTGAGTGGGACGCACATAAACGCCACGTCTGGCCAGTGCAGGTTCACTGGACGGCTTCGCGGTATCCAAGTGAAATGGAAACAGGCTAGCCAGTTCGGAATGGACAAAATCCTGCGGTGAATGACGTGGTCCGCACAACAGAACCAATCCGCCTCCTCGCTGGCTTACAAATGCCAGAAGTGCCTTTTGGAATTCTGCAGGCAGGCGACGCGTCGGAACGTCACCAAGTAAAATTACATCGAATTGCGTCAACTGCTCCAACTCGACCGGCACCGACACGGTAGCTGCCGCATCCAACTCTTCGTACCCCGTCTCAGCTTCCAATTGAATCGTCGTCAATTGTACGGCCGGTTGGGTCGTGTCACTCAGCTTTCGTTTCCTTTGCAACGACATCCGGAGAAATCGAAAGTCAGGACTCGGATACCCTTGAATGTAGAGGACCCGAATCGTCTCGTCATGCATGTCGATACGAAACGGTTGAGCGTTATTTGTCAGGTTGACCTCGTCTCGAAGTGGTTCAACTCGCACCATCATCACCTCCTCGCCAAGCTTCGTGGGTCGGAAGCTCAATCGTTGCAACGTTGTTTGCCCTGCGAGAGGAGCGGCGACGCTTTGCGTGTCTAGCGGTTCCGTTTCTCCTTGTCGAAACAGCCGAACTCTGAGTGTTTCTCCGGCTAACTCTCTCCCTGCCAACGTCACGTCGACGTAGACTAGATCACCCAGGAACGCCGTCCGGTCGGCCAAGACCTCACGAACCTCGGCATCTCGACTGGGTACCGTGTCACCGATTCCCAGACAGAACAGAGGGACGTTCTTGCGCCTCGCGTATTCTGCGGCTTCCTGAAGGGACCTACCCACCGTTGTCACTCCGTCGGTGAGCACAACGATGGCGGCCAGAGGTCGGGCGCGCTGTGTTCGCAGTTGCCGTACAATTTCTTCGCCCAATCGGGACGCCTGGTATTCAATCTGCTCGGCATGCGTTGAAGTGCTGTCGATCTGGTCGGCGATTGACTCGCGACCGTCCAACTCGCGTGACGTTGTCGCGACTCGGATCACCCGCAATCGGTAACGTCGCTGCCATTGCTTAAGGAGTTTCCCTGAATCAGCCGTCAACAGTTTCTTGGCAATATCTAAACGAGTGACCAAACGTGGTGATTTCTCGAACCAATCCTCGAGCAATTGTTCCGCTTTGCCGTCGTAACGGTCAACCTGCAACATACTGGCGGAGTCATCAATAAAAACAAGTAGATCAGGGCGATCGGTTTTTTCTCGGGTCAACTGCCAACCGGCGAGCATGCCACCGAGCAGGACCGTAATCGCGGCAATCCGCAGAACGAACAGGCTGTACCATGCGGGCCGCGACAACAAATCACGGCACCGTCGGTAACAGGCAAACGCCCAGAGCGCAGCGCCGCACCCCAACAAGAACACGAGTCCTGGGGCAATGGGCAGTGAATGTTCCAGTGTGACACGAGTGTCAGGTGTTGCACCGTAAAGCCACTCAAGTACTTGCTGGTGAATCTCAATCATTGCTCGCTCTCCGACGGTGCGTGAGCCAGCTCTCGGCACACAACAACAAGAGGGCGGTAGCGAACAGAAAACGGTACAACGGCAGGCGGGTGTTCGATTCTGATATCACGACGTCTTCCGCCCACTCGCCGTCTGTCCGGATTACCTTGGGAAGCAACTCCGTATCGTACCGCTCAAGACGTGTTTCAGCGGCGTCAACATTGGCGTGCGCCAACCACTCGGCCTCCCCAACAACCAATCGGTAGGCCCCGGCGAACGTCGTCCCGTCAAAAACTAAACTCGCCTCTGCTCCGCGCACGACCACATGTCGTTCCCCAAGTGGATCGATGACTTCGGCCGACGCGCGGTCAAGCTTCGGAAATCTCAATGGTTCACCGACCGTAACGGTCCGTTGAGCATGCGTTCGACGCATCGCCCAATCGAGTGTTTCGTGCACGATGGGAACGAACACTGGCCAAACCGTTACCTCGCTCCAACGCTCTTTGCCAGTGTCACGGGCTTCGCCCCAAGGCAACGTCACGAATACCCATCGCCCTGCCCCAACGGCGCCCGAAAAAATGGTACCGTTTCCATCGTTTAGACTGAGAACGGTGGTTGCGTCATCACCTGGCGAAACACGTAGATACTGGTATATCGGCGTTGTCGAGAGCCCAGACCGCGGCTGGCCGGCAAAAGCCGAGAGGATAGGATGCAAATACTCGCCGGCATCGAATCGGTATTGTCCGCGGGGGGCAACGCCCTCAAACTGCAATGTGTCACCTGTCACGACCTGCTGCCAACTCTCCTGCAATCTCGGAATGTCGACGTTTGGCCCGACAGTCCAGACGACGCCACCACCGGCATCCATATAGTCCGCGAGCATTCTTCCCTCGATGGTCTCCAACGACGAAACGTCTGCCAGGAACACGGCGTCAAAATCCGATAACTTCTGATTGCGGAATTCTCGAAGCGGTACTCGCGTCACAACAAGAGGGTTCTGTTGTCGATCGGGATCGAACGCCAATTCAAGTCGCGCGCCAACTTGAGGGCGCCCTTCCAGAATCAACACACGCAGCCGATCGCGCAGAGTTATTTGAAAAGCAAAACGGTCGTTGACGGGAATTGTATCGTCATCGCAGCGCAATTCGATCACGTGTTCTCCCACTTGGTGAATATCGAGATCGATACGGTGTCGCACTTCCGTTCCGACAATCGCGATGGTCGCCTCTGGGCCCGCTTCGCCATCGATGAGGACACGCAATCTGCGAGCGGTGGCGTTGCCTGCCATTTTTCGCAATGTTACATCCAGTGAGATCTTCTCATCGATCAACAACCGTTCATCTCGCAATCGGGCCGCGACAATCGCCACATCGTTGGGTTCAGCAACGTCCGATACCTCGCAAATCTGAAACGTCGCTTCGGTTGCGAGTGCAGCAACACGTCGCTGGCATTCGGGACTCTCGATGTTGGCCCAAGTCGTCGACGCCAAATCCGTGAAAAAACAAATCCGTGTTTCACGTCTTTCATCATCTACTCGCTGCGCGTCCAATTGTACACCTTGGATCAGCTCAAGCATTGATGCCAAATGGCCGCCGGTATCCCGTCGGCGGACGTTTCGTATTGCCTCGCGTACCAAATCGGCTTCGAACGTTGGCTCGTCGATCAAGACCAGGGGTGGATCAGACAACAGGAATAACGAGTAGGTGTCTCCTTCGGCCGCCAGATCGATGACTTGGTCGGCAAGTTTTTTTGCCGCTTCAAAGCGTGATTCACCCAAGAGCATCGCGTCCATCGATACCGTACCATCGAGTACCAACATCCAATGGACGGGTGGCCTCTTGTGGCCTATCTCTTGCGAATTGAACAGCCAGCGAGGATCTGCGAGCGCCAACGCAACAACGGCTAATAATAGTCCTCGCATTACCATCACCAACCACTGTTCTATTGCCAAGCGACGAGCGTGACGTTTCCAGGCAGCTTCAAGGAAACGCATTGCTGCCCAATCGGTTTCTTGAAAGCGTGTCCGTGACAACAGATGGATGAGGAACGGCAGCCCGGCGGCGAGCAGCCACCATAGCATCGGTGTGTTGGCCCACGGGATTTGGGCGAGAACGCTAGACTGAATTTGCAAGACTAGACTAGGCATCACGTCGCCTCACCAAGAACCGTCGAAGCGTCTGATCGAATGGCTCGTCCGTTCGAACAAGCAAGTATTCGACACTCAGCTCGCGGCAGCAAGCGTCCAGCTGCTGCGTGAACTGGTTCATTTCCTGACGATAGGCGGCGCGCAATGAGACAGGATTGACACGCAGGGTCCCCAAGCCCTCCAGGCCTCGAAAACGAGTCGGAACGTCGAAGGGAAAATCCAGTTCTGCGGGGTCGAGTAACTGAAATAAAACGACCTCGCAGTGTCGGTGACGTAATCGGCGCAAACCGCTGCGGATCTCGTCAATGTCATCAAAAAAGTCGCTTATGATAATGACAACACCACGGCGTTCGATTCTTCGAGCGATTTCATTGATCGCCCGTCCAACAAGCCCTTTCGTCGTTGGGCTCGGTTGTTCTAACGCATCGAGAACTTGTTCCAGTACCAACGACCGGTTGGTGGCCTCAATCCAATGACGGACACGATCATCAAAACGTAACATTCCAACGGCGTCCTGCTGGCGTAAGACGACCCAAGTCAATGCGGCCGTCATGCACTGAGCGTACTCCCATTTCGACATCCCGGAATTTGGCCCCTGAAAGGCCATGCTCTCGCTGGAGTCTACCGCCAAATAGCAGAGTAGATTGGTCTCGTCTTCGAATCGTTTCAAGTAGAACTTGTCTGATCGACCGAAGACCTTCCAGTCTAAATAGCGAAGATCGTCGCCAGGAACATATTCACGATGCTCCGCGAACTCGGTGGAAAACCCGGCACGTGGATTGCGGTGAGCACCCACTAAATACCCTTCGGCAATGTGTCGCGCTCTTAACCTCAGTCCGTCCAGCTTAGCCAGGACTCGTGGATCGAAAGATGTTGGGGCCCTTTCCACCGGTCGCTCCAGGAAGTTCGGGAACTGATTCAATCAAGCGGCATACAATCTGGTCGGCGGAAATACCCTCGGCGTCGGCGTGGAAGCTGGGGCGGACGCGGTGCCTCAGTACGGGCAATGCAACGGCCCGTATGTCCTCGGAGTCAACATTGGGGCGGCCGTGGAGTGCCGCTCGCGCTTTTGCCGCCAAAACGAGGTTCTGGCTGGCGCGTGGGCCGGCTCCCCACATCACAAGTCGGCCGATCGAACCGTCGGCATCCTGACGAATTCCGCCGGAGCCAGTTTCCGTTTCGACGCGCGATGCCCGTACGATGCGCAGCGCGTACCGGGCAATGTGATCAGCAACAGAAATCCGACGGACAATCCGCATCAAATCAAGAAGTGTCTGCCCATCAAACGACGGGACGACAACCGGTTCACCTTCGGTCGTGGTCCGTCTGACAATTTCAAGCTCCTCTTCCTCGGAAGGGTAGCCAATATGTATCTGTAACATAAAGCGGTCCAATTGAGCCTCGGGAAGTGGGTAGGTTCCCTCCTGCTCGATCGGATTCTGAGTTGCCAAGACAAAGAACGGCTCTGGAACGGCGTGACGGACGCCACCCACCGTCACTTGATGCTCTTGCATCGCCTCCAATAATGCGGCCTGTGTTTTTGGTGGTGTGCGATTGATTTCATCGGCTAGCACGATATTGGAAAAAATCGGACCGGGCAAGAAACGATAACTTCGAGCCCCCGTGTTTGCGTCGACTTCAAGAACCTCCGTCCCGGTGATGTCCGCCGGCATCAGATCAGGCGTGAATTGGACTCGGTTGAAATCCATCGAGAGGGCTGACGCAACCGTACGCACCAGCAACGTCTTGGCGAGACCTGGGACCCCTACCAAAAGAGCATGACCACGAGCGAGCAGAGCCAGGAAAATCTGTTCGATCACTTCCTCCTGCCCGACGATCATCTTGCCTAACTCGGTTCGCAAACCGCCAAACGACTCCGCCAGTCGTTCAAGGGACAGCGAGTCTTGCTCCACCGCTTGCTGGTTTGAACTGTTTATCTCGTTCATAGCCGTTCTCTATCCAAATCGCCGGTGCCTGTCCTTAGTATACGATTCTACGCACTTTGTGGGCCGAGTCCTAGTTGGACAGAGCTACTTTGCCGCCCATCTTGGCGATCCGACACTTCGACTTCTTGTGCCCGTTGTCAGCACATCATGGTTTCGCACGAAGAGACGAGGGAGATTAGGGTGGTAGAACATCGGACCAATGCCTAGCTGAACTGACCGACATCTCGCCCGACCCTACCCGGTCTCTGGGCCCGTAATCGCAAATTGCATCATCGGCCGTTCGGGCACGGGATCACCTCGCCACATTCGGTAGAGCTCACGGACGCGTTCAAAGCCGAGTGATTCGGCGATCGCACAGGCAGCGAGGTTGTCGTCCGGAATATCCCAAAACGCGGCACCAACTTGCTGGGACAGCTTGTCGGCAATTCGGCAGCCAGCTTCGTCATGGTGCGCTACGATCGGTCCGATGTAAGAGGCTTGGCTGCCTGGACGAACCATACCAACGCCGAGTACGTGTTCCTTGTCGCGTTCCCAAACGACGTTGGACCCTCTCGACAGAGACTGGCACCAGACAGACCGATTGGCGCCAAACAGCCTGATGTCAACGGCAAAGTCACGCTTCCAGTTCACCGTTTCTCCACTGGCTGTCCACGCCTCGTGCACGCCGGGCCGATACCAACGGTGGAGCACGGATTGCGGTTGGAATCCCAATTGAAGATAAACCGGGCGGCCGGCTGGTGTGGCATCCAGTTTCACGCACGATACGCCAATCGAATCTAAGTAACCCAGCGACGCCTGCATGAGCCTCGTACCAATCCCTCGGCGGCGGTAGTCTCGGTGCACCAACATCATGCCGATCCAGGCGACTTTCCCTCCGTGAACGGTCGTCGTCACGGTACCGACCACGCGGTTATCGCTTTCCGCGGCAAAACAACCGTTCACCTGATGCTCGATAAGTCGCCGCCAGTCGGTTAAAGTCTGATTCCATCCTTCGGCGCGACGAAGCTCGTCTGCAGCATGCAGATCGTCAAGCTGCAGGAAACGGGTCGTGATTGAACCGTCCTTTTCCGGTTGGCTTGTTGACTCACTTTCCACGTCGTCACTCCGAGGCAGTTGTCCAAAAAACGGTTCGGTTTAGCTTGCCCAAAATCATGGTTGCCTTCATTGGAGTCCACCACATGCCCTATCATCTCGAATCCGTCGATCTGATGATTCGCCAAATGCCTCCAGACCGCATGTCCTTCGCGATTGGAGGCGTAGCGCCCAAGCGTCGTCCACGAGCCATTGTAGTCATTCGCGTACAAGTTGCCGACGACCGTGGAAAGAGCAGTTGGGGTGTCGCAGCCGACCGGCCATCGTTCGGTTGGTTGGACAAACGGAAGTCGCATTCACCGGATGAGATGTTGACGCGACTATTCGAACTTGTCCGTGCGAGTCGGAAGATCTACATGCGTGAAGCAAAGTTCGAGTCGCCCTTCGCGCTTTGGGCGAACTGCTGGCCACAGATAATGCAAGTCGCCAAACAAATGGACCACGAGAGCCTCTCCGCTAGCTTCGCCTCAGCATTGCTGGAACGAGCTGTTATCGACGCGGTTTGCCGCCTGTCGGATTTGACACTTTTTGAGTCAATTCAACGCAAAAAACTGGGATTCTCACCGCAACAAATCCACCCGATGCTCGGCGATTTCCCCTGGCGACGATTCCTTCCCGAGCGGCCTCGTACACGATTTCACATTCGGCACACCGTTGGGCTCACGGACCCTATTGATTCAACAGACCTCAAACGCGATCGACGAGTAAACGACGGAGAGCCCGAGACGCTTCAAGAGTATGTCCGCCGCGACGGCTTGCGATACTTCAAGGTGAAGATCTCCGGGGATCCGGTCAGAGACCTCGCTCGACTCGGCAAGATTTGGGGCCAACTGGTACGTATCAATGAACCAATCGTTACGCTCGACGGCAATGAGAGCTACCGGGACATCGATAAGTTTGCAAAATTTGTCGAGACCTTTGAACGAGAACAGTTGGGAATGTACCAACATACACTCTTCATCGAACAACCGCTGACGCGAGCCGTGACCCTCGACCCTTCCACTCAAAAAACGATACGGCAGATCAGCGAACGGAAGCCGCTCGTCATCGATGAAGCGGACGGCACGACCAATTCATTCTCGCGGGCTTTTAAGATCGGCTATAACGGAGTCTCCCACAAGAATTGCAAGGGCTTCTTCAAGTCCTTGGCAAACTTCTGTCTTTGTGCGTTTTTCAACGAACAGGGGAAGGCGGCTTTCCAAACTGGTGAAGACCTCTCGAACATGCCGCTCGTCGCGATTCAGCAAGATTTCACCGCACTCGGTCTACTGAAGATCGACCACTGCGAACGCAATGGCCATCACTACGGCTTCGGGCTTTCCCATCTATCTGCAGCCGAAAAAGAACAAGCTCTGCAAATTCACGGTGATCTGTACATAAAGCGCGGCAACGAAGCCTTCCTGAATATACGTGGTGGTCAAATCGAATGCCGTTCGTTGCAAACAGCTGGATTTGGGGTGGCCTTTGAACCGGCGTGGGATCAGCTCGTTCCTCTCGACGATTGGGAATACACTTGGTGAAGCGTTCGGATCAAAAACCCAATAGCGTCCGGTATTTTGAAAGACTGGGCATTGAAAATACAAGCACGAATCGCTAGCGAGTGAGTCTGAACCGCGGCAAAGGACTAACTCGCCGGCGCTCCGTGCTTGTGTTGTTAGCTCGTCAAGGTGTTAAGACATGACGGAAACTGAGGAGAGAAGATACTGGCAGAGCCGGCAAAGCCAGTGCCACACATTAAATCAACCACCTCGAGCCCTGGAGTCATATCGTTTTCGCATCGCTTCGATATCGAGTGGTTTATTCGTTCGACGACTCCACCATTCGGACGCCCGTTTTGGATCATATTTTGCATTGATGGTCGGCATTCTCGCTCCTGAAACACTGCGCCACGTCGCCAACTCACCTCGCATCTGTTTCGCTCGCTGAGGATACTCGGCCGCTAGGTTTGTCGACTCGCTGATGTCCTTGTCCAGGTGATACAATTCCACCTCTCCCGAATCAAAAAACTCGATCAGCTTCCAGGGTCCGCTTCGGATGGCACCCGCCGGTCGAGAATGATGATAATGAGGATAATGAAAATAGATCGACGTGCGTTTCAATGCCGATTTCGGATCGCGAAGCACGGAAACCAAGCTGGCACCGTCGATCGGTTGCTCGGGCAGTTTTGCCGTAGCCATCTCACAAAACGTCGGCAGTAGATCGGCCGTCGTGGTCGGAGCGCGACACGTGGATCCTGCCGGAACAACATCCGGCCAGCGAACGATCATCGGAACGCGAATCCCGCCTTCGTAGAGTGTCCCCTTCTCGTCTCGTAACGGCGCGTTGGTCGAAACGACCTCCCCGACTCCGGTGTAGATTTTCCTCAGACCTCCGTTGTCGGACGCGAATACAACAATGGTGTCGTTGGCTATTTCAAGTTCATCGAGCTTGTGGAGAATTCGCCCAATACTAGTATCCAAATCCTCGGTCATTGCAGCGTAAATCGGATGGTTGACGCCCGTCTGTGGTTTCCCTTTGTCTCGGTATTTTTGAGTCGTCGCCGGATTGCCTTCGACAGGGATATGGACGGCGTGGTGAGATACGGTCAAAAAGAAGGGTTTTGCTTGATGTTGTTCGAGAAACCAGAGAGCCGCATCGGTAAGGAAGTCAATCGACTTAGGGCCTCGCGGCTTTTTGCCACGCCAGGCGTTGAAATCCTTCCCCAACTGCCGCTCGGTCACTTCGTATCCGTGCTTGTCGGGAGCAAACTCGGCGCCGTTTCCCAGGTGCCATTTACCAAAGTAACCCGTCTTGTAGCCCGCTGCCTTTAGGACATCCCCCGGCGTCTTCACTCCCTCTTGCAGGTGATGTTCAATCTCGGGAACGACCAGCTTCTCAAAAGGACGCCAGTGACCGGGAATGAAATCCGTAATTGCCGTTCTCGCCGAATACTGACCTGACTGGATCGTCGAACGGGTTGATGAGCAGACTGGAGTTGCCGCATAGAAATCGGTAAACCGCACACCCTCTCTAGCGAGTGAGTCGATGACCGGCGTCTCGTGAAATTCGTGTCCGTAGCATTGCACGTCTGGCCAACCCATGTCATCGATTAGCAGAAACAATATATTCGGCCGCCGCGATTCGGCAGCGCAAAGGCCAAGTGGCAGCAAGCACAGCTGAACGACGAAGACGATGACGGTCAGAAAGGAGAGGTGAGTACGTCGCATTGCTTGGGGCTCGACAAGGTCAGGATTGAGGAAACAGGACGGCAGGAGTCGTTGATTGTAACTCGGTATGACGTCATTGGAAAATCTCGCATGCGGATCTTACTGTTCGTGTCGTCGAAACGCATATAACGCATCGGGACCTGCAATCAGCAACATCTCATCGACAGCAACTAGATTGCCGCCGGTTGCGCCACGTTGACGCAACGAGATGGGAGCCTGGGCGAAGAGCGGTGTGGTCACGTTATTGACAGTGTCGAGTTTCCCTTGGTGAAACACGTACAAGTTGTCGCGGCTTGTCCAAAGCACTTTGTCGCCGGCCAGAACGCCGCGTCCGAAGCCGCGGGGAGCATTTCGTGCGAAACCGAGCGCGTGTTTGTAGGGTGGAGGAAACTGTGCCCGCTTTCGGCCATTCGTGGCGTCGAACCAATACAGCGTATCGCCACTGACAAAAAGGTGGCCCTCGGCCACACCAAGCAGATATTTGGCGTCGGTTGCCGAATCCTCGGCAGCCGCCCATTGCAGCCATCCCGTTGCGGAATCCAAGGCGAAAATTCGCCGTGAATCGGTCGGCATGGTATACGCCAATCCGTTGGCCACCAGGCAAGGCACTAGGTCGCGTTGAAAATGCTCGTCCGTCCGATCGGGGTCCAGCACGGGGTAATCTGATCGAGGGTATTTTACAAGCCAATCAAGCTGGCCATCATGACAACGTAGCGCTGCGACCGCGCCTAAATTGGTGTTGACGATGATTTGGTCATCCGCCAACGTTAACAGTGTGTGTGTGATCTCGCTCCACTGGCCTCCTCCCACCGTTCCAGAGGCAGCGACAAATTGACGCCACAACAGCCGTGCGCCCGGGACTTCAAAACAGGCCACCGACAATCGAGGCCGTACATCGTCGACTTGTCGCATCGCAACGTAGAGACGGCTCCCGTCCAGGATTGGCACACCGTCGAACGTCCAAATGGGATCGGCAGGAATGCGAGGGAAACCACTGACCAACCGCCCCTGTCGCGATAGATCGAGCACCACCAACTTGCAACGCATGTCAGAAGGCAAACGCGTCAACGAGTCAGCGTTCTCGTAAGTCACTCGCAGCCCAGATCGCAAGGCGATACGAGAACCCTCAGCCGTTGCCGTGAAACGGTCATACCCGATCGTGTCCTGTCCGGAATCATGGTCGGGCATCCGTACCATCATTCCAACGGTTTGTGGATCGTGTTCGTCACCCACATGTAAGGCGCCGAACGTCGCTCGCCCTGTCCGCAAATCCAATGCACGTAAGTTACCGTGTTGATGGAGAAAAACGGTCTGGCCGACAACAATCGGAAAGTGAACGAGAAGCTGTTGCGATTCACCTAGTCGTGGTGGCTTTGTATCGACACGCTTTTCGGGAATCTCGATAGACCAAACAGGACCTCCCAGCAAATCGGTCCCGTGGCTTGCCAGCCCATTGCGATTGACATGGCCCGAAAATGTGGGCCACCCAACGGAGAAGCTCTTGCGATTCTCCGTCGGCGAGGCGTCCAAAATCTCCTGCAGTTTCCTCGCCAGTGGTACGGTTCGACCTGCAAGCCTTCCTTCCACTTGCGGATAGAACGCGGCCAGGATCTGCAACTCCCGGCGTGCTCTGAGGAATTGTCCCTCGACAATTGATGCCCAGACCAATCTGGCCCAGATGTCGGCTGCCGCGACCGATGGTTGCGGGTAGTGCCAACCGGGAACAAACGGTATCGATTCTCGCCGCCACTCGTCTTCCCAACCCGGTTGAAGATCGTCGCTCAAGCCGATCCATGCCGGCTGACCTTTTCCATCGCGCGTCTCGCGAGCTAGTCGCTCCCAAAAACGACGTGCGCGGTCGGTGCGGCCGTCTTCAAATGCCCAATCGCCCAAAAGCAGCAACGCATCGTCCGTGAGTGATGACAAAAAAAAACGGTCCACCAAGCGTTCCAAAGAAGCTGAATCACGTGACGCAATTGCACCCCGATAGATCCGGCGGGCAAGTGGGTCTGTTCGCAACCTGTATCGCTCCAACAATTCGGGTGCTGTCCTCGAATAGCGAATCAACAGACCAGAACAATATTGAGAGACAGGAATATAATGATGAAATAGCTGTTTGGAATCGATTAGTTTGAGATGGTCGCCGTTCTCTTCCATCACTTTTTGAGCGAGATCAACCGCCTCGACCCACCGCTGTTCCTGAAGATGTCGCTGGAGGCGTTCCAACTTAGAGTTGACCTCGGGCGAGATCTCATCGACCTGCACAAGGCTGGACAAGCGATTGTCAACGCTCTGCCCCCAAGCGGTCGAAGACGCGACTGTGATCAGAATCAGCAGGCCATGGAGCGACAAATGAAATGCGCGGATCCACACAGGCAAAACCGTTATGTGCTTAGTAGCCACAGGGTCGTGTCGCATCATGGCCGCCCCGCCTGACCATAACCCTCGATCACTCGGCCCAAGCCAAAAAGCACGACTCCGAAGAGAAGCATCAGGGTCATGTCGGCTAGATAAAATTCCTTCGCCAGCGACTTGTTGATTTCCAAGAACATAGCAAGAGGAAGCATCACCATCGCAATCAGCTGTAGCAGTTTTCCCAACCGTACCACGACGGACTCCCAATCTTTTCGTGTTGCACGGTGGCACACAAAGAGGCTTGCACGGGGCTACATCAGGACGGTAGTGCCGCCGAGCTCACGGCCTGTAGCCGACGCGCCTTGCAGACTTCGTAATAGAAGTATGTCGAAAGTCCTCCCAAAATCAGGAAGGGCATCGACATCATGAACAGGATACTCCAGAAATATCCCCGCACCAGATTTGCACTGTCCGGATCGGAATGTACCAAACTCTCCTTGCACGTTGGACACGCCCACGCCGGTTCCGCAAGCGAAACCAATGTGACCAGCAGAAAAATGGCCGTCCATGACAACGTGGTGTGGAGCCATTTGCGTCGCTTTGAAGCGGAGCGGTGATCGAGTTGATTGATACTTGGAGCCATGCTGGAATTATAGCATTCGTTTGTGTTGGTCGAAAGCCGAACGAACTCCCTCTTTCCCGCGTTTCGCTGCAAAAACTTCTACCCATACGCCTGATAAAGTAACCAATAGACAACCACCCCAGTGACGGAAACGTACAGCCAGATTGGAAACGTCCATTTTGCCCACTTGCGGTGGGATTCGCGGCGGTCTTTCAAGCCGAGGTAGATCGTGATCAATGCCAAAAACGGCACAAAAATGGCCAGGATGGCGTGGGAGGCCAAAATTATCAGGTAGGTGGTTCGAACGATCGTCGGCGCCGTCTCGGGGAACTTTCGGCTGCCACCGATCATCGCATGATACGTGAGGTAACAAACAAGAAACAGTGTGGAGACTCCGAAGCATGTCAGCATCGTCCGCTTGTGGGCCGACACCTTGCCCTGTTTGATCAGAACATAACCGATGACCAACAAGAGAACGGCGATCGCGTTCAACGTTGCATTGACGTGCGGCAGGTACAGATACCACTCCACTAGCAATTCTCCACAGTCAGAAAACTAACGACTAAGACGGAACTTGAGATGCGTTGCCCGACTGAAAATCGACAACGGCAATCGGCACTTACGACGGCTCCTCCGATTCATCGCCGTACTCTTCCTCGTAGCCCGCTGGTCTTATCGGCTCATCCTCAGGCAACGCTAAGTGAGACGGCGGTTCATTTTCGTCCAACAATAGATCGATCTTTGCCAAAAGTTCCGACCGCGACTCAGCATTTTTCCAGTCACAAAAGAGCCTCAGATTCCCCCATTTATCGACTAGAACGAACCGATCCATGTGTGTCTGGAGGTCGACGTGAACCTTGTAGACCTCGCCACCAACTCGGCGCAGGTAGATCAGTTCGTCGCTACGCAGGAAGTACCAGTGAGCCCTGTTTGCCCCAAACCGGTTGGCGTATTCAAGCAGGTTCGCTTCGGAGTCCGTTTTGGGGTCCGTCGTAATACTGAGGAACTTAACGCCCTTCTTGCCGTATTGAGCAGCAAACGCCTTCAGGTGGATATTCTGTAGATTGCACGAGCCCGGGCATGTCGCAAAGAAGAAACTGACCACATGAACACTGCCGGCCAGATCTTCCGAATGAACGGTCTTGCCGTGGCATTCTTCCAGTGTCCAACGAGTGAGAATATCGTCGTCATGGCCTTCTGGTTTCGTCTTCGACAGTTCGCGGGTCGTCCCTCCCGTTTGTCGATTGGGCATCACCCAGCCACTGTAGACGGCGATCGCACCGATGAATACAAACAGGAACGCGAGTGCTTTTAACGCCGAAGTGTTCATACCAAATCTCCTCCAATTCGACGCGATGATATCCGCCAGGCGCCCCAAAACATGCCGACGGCAAAACACGCTGTCACGGTCCAACAGAGTGTCAAAGAGGGTGCCCAAAAGGACTCAGGCAACGGCACCTCAAACAAATGTTGCCGCACTCCGGCAACCGCATACGTCAGAGGGTTTAGTCGCATGACCCAGTGCAATCCAATTTGACTGATCGCCGTTTCGCCCGAAAGTGTGGGGATGGGAAAAAATGCCCCCGATAGTAGCCACATCGGCATCAGAGCCAGATTCATGATCGCGTGAAAACCCTGTGTGGAATCCATCCGCCATGCGATCACGAAGCCCAACGATGTCATCGCCACAGCTGTCAAAAAGAGCAACGGTACGGTCACCAGCAGAGCCGTCACGTTGCTGGAAGCTCCCACGAGCCAGCCGAGCAGCAAGAACACGACGCCCTGGGCCGTAGCGATTAACGCCCCACCGAGCACTTTCCCCAACACCATCGACCAGCGGGGCACGGGCGCAATGAGTACGCCTTGTAGGAATCCTTCCTTGCGATCTTCGATAATAGAAATCGTGGCGAAGATCGCCGTAAACAATAGAATTAACATCAACGTACCGGGAAAATAATACTCCAAGAATGATGGAGTCCCCTGTTGATCGGCAAGGCGAAAGGACTTTTGCAAACCAGTGCCAAAAAGCAGCCAAAAAATAATCGGCTGAGCCAACGCGCCAATAAGGCGATTACGTTGGCGGAGGAATCGGATGATCTCACGCCAGCATAACATCCTAGTCGCCGGCCAAGGCGAGGGTGTCGGTTGTCTAGTCATGGCGTTCATAAGTCCTAACCAATTTGCGGCGTCTGCCGTCGTCAATCCAATCGGCGTCCCGTCTTGGCAACAAAAACATCTTCCAGTGTGGGTCGACCCACCGTAATCGAAGAGACCTGATCACCAAATCGTCGCATCATTCGCCCAACAAGCTCGCCGCCATCAGACGTCTCCATCCGGAGTCCTCCGTCGACAATCGCCACCGATAGTTGATATTCTCGTTCGATCTCTACGCACATCCGTTGTGCATCTTGGCAGACAATCGAAATCACATCTCCGCCAACGCTCTTCTGCAACGCCTCTGGTGTATCCAAGGCAACTAATCGACCCTGATCCAAAATAGCCAACGTATCGGCCCTTTCCGCTTCCTCCAATAAATGCGTTGTCATCACAATCGTGACACCGTTGTCGCGACGCAGTTGCTCTAGTGTTTGCGCCAACTCGCGTCGCACACCTGGATCTAATCCCGTGCTCGGTTCATCCATCAATAATAGTTGCGGCGAATGGATCATTCCTTTGGCGATCTCGACTCGTCGACGCTGGCCTCCGGAAAGTGTCTCGGCCAATTCCGACGCGCGGTCCATCAAACCGAACTGCTCGAGCAATTCTTGGCAACGTTGCAACGCCTTTCCGCCCGTGATTCCAAACAACGCCGCCTGTCCTCGCATGTTCTCCATCACCGTCAACTTGCGATCCAGGCTGGGAGATTGAAAAACCACTCCCATGCAACAGCGGGCGAGCAGTTGTTCGTGCGGAACGACGTGACCGAAGATCCGCAAGATGCCCGTTTGCAGTGGGATCAACGTCGAGAGCAAACGAAAAAGCGTGCTCTTACCACCGCCGTTGGGTCCCAGAATTGCAAAAATCTCGCCGGGCTGAACGTCGAATTGTACGCCTTTCAAAGCGGCGCGTTCCCCGTACGAAAAAGAGATGTCCGCTGCCTCAATGGCCGGTCCGGCTGACGGGCTCATAGCAGGGCTACTCTTCCCCTTCGTCTTCGTCGTCCGATTCGTCACCGTCGACATCGGGCGACACCTCGATGTGGACTTCCCCCGCCACGTGCTCCTCTTGGGGTTCCGACGCATAACGCCAACGAGACTCGCTGTAACGATGGGTGCGGAGGCCGACGTCGGGCACTAGCATGAGAACGAGAAAAACACTCATCATGCTGGCCGGGATTGTCAAGACAAACTTCCAATTCGCTTCCCACAACATGTGCATGAAGAACGAGATGACCAGCATCGCCTTAGCGCAGGAAATCGCCATCATCACCGACCATCCAACCATTGGGTTATTCATCAACGGCGAGTTGGCTGCGGTGAACGAGATCGTTGTCAACACGATCAGCGCAATAAACACCGTCACGAACAGCTTCATGCTTCCGTGATGCCCGACGTGCGATTCGTCGTGTTCTGCATCGTGAGCATCCGCGTTGGAATCGTCATGATCCGACATGGTCGGTAGTCCTTTTTCGAATTTATCGTGGCCGATGTGCGCCACTGGCTCTGCCGGTCACAAAACCAGGGAAAGCTAAATTCTAGAATAGATAGAGTAACGGAAAGAGAAAAATCCAGACCAAGTCAACAAAATGCCAATACAACCCGGTCGCCTCGAGGAATCCACCGCGTGCCGGGTCGAGGCGAAGAGGTAGAGCCAAGGCAAAAATAATCAGCCCGACAATCACGTGAAGGGCGTGAAACCCGGTTAACAAGAAGTACGAACTGGCCCACATGTTACCGCTGGGAATGAACATCGGCAGCTTCAGAAAGTGATGCTCCTCATTCAATCCACCGTGCGGTTCGGGCAGATCGGAAAGTAGTTCCTGTCGAGACTTGATCAACTGAACTTCGTCTTGGGCCACCGTAAGCTGCTGCACCATCGCAGCGCGTTCCGGGGCGTCGTCGGCCAGATCGAGAAGCTGTTTCTCGACGGCTGCGACCACCTTTACCGCGTCCGCTAACCGGTCCTTGTTCTCGATCCGTTCCTGCTCGACATAAGACGTCACATACTCCTCAAAGTCATGCAGCGGATAGACCAAATAGCCCGCAGTCATCATCATGGCTTCAGCTTTTTCGCCATTGGGATGAAGAGCGACTTCTCGTTCTGTCCAGCGGACTAAGGCGCCTTGCAATCGCAACACCTCCGCTAGTTCTTCGTCTAGATGCTCGGACCATCCGCCCTTGTCGGCCAAATCGTCCTTGGCCTTTTCGAGAGCCGCTTCCAGTGTCTGCGAATCATCCGCCGTCCACTCTATTTTGTCTTTGCCCATTAGACGGGCAACTATTCTGTCATGTTCTGCGTCGCCCACCTCGGCGAGCTGGTCGTCGAGAGCTTTCTTTTTTTCCAAATCGATTCGTGTCCCGTCGAGAACTTTTCTCGAATCCAGATCAAGCCGCAGGTCACCGAGCCGCGCGCGGACAGCGGCCACGTAATAGACATCCGCCTTGTCATACATTCGACTTCGCGGGGAGCCCCAAGGATAAATGCCGTGCGCAAACTTCGACTTGTACTCGTACGCCTTGAAGCCTAGAAACACGCAACCCAAAATGAACGTGGCAAACAGGAACGTCTTAGCTCGCGCCGCGAGATTGGCTCGGGCTGCCTCCAAGGCAGCGACAATCGTGAAACTCGAAAAAATGAGCACGAAGGTATTGGTGGCACCGATCCACTCTTCCACATGGACATCGGTCGGCGCTGGCCAAGTGTTAGCTGGTGCACCCCAGCGCAGCACGATGTACGTACCAATTAGGGCGGCAAAGAACATGATTTCGGTCGAAAGGAATAACCAGAGGCAGAGCTTACCGATGGTAATCGGCAGCGCCGGCTGGTACTGCAATTGAAGTGGACCGTGATCGTGATCGTCGTGATGGTTGTCAGCCATGATCGCGGGTGTTTCCGTGTTCTATTCAGGTGAAATGGATAAAGAATTCAAGGGTGAAGCACGAGCAACAGCACCAGCAACAAAAGTGTCGCCGGCAGGTAGACTAACGAAGCTCTCAATAACTTTCGAGCGGAGCGCTCGGTGCGGCTGCGGAAAAAATGTATCGATAAGGCGAGCTGTCCCAGTCCCAGCAGGAGGGCGGCCGCGAGGTAAACCAACGATCCCAGTCCGGGGTAATACAAGACGGGAAACAGGCTGACCGGGATCAATGCTGCTGCCGCCAAAACGGCTTGGACACCAGCTCGTTGGCCCGTCGGATCGACAACGGTGAGCATCTTCATCCCAGCTTGGGCATAGTCGTCCCGATACAGCCAGGCGATGGCCATGAAGTGAGGGAACTGCCATAGGAAAAGCAGGCAGAACATTGCTGCCATTCGAGCGTCCCACGCTCCGCCGACTGCGTGCCACCCCAATGCGACTGGCATAGCGCCAGCGACGGCGCCAACACCCGTGTTCATCCACGTCTTCGTCTTCAGCGGTGTATAGATCACGACGTACATTAGCCAAGTCACTGCACCCAAAAGTGCGGTAATTGGGTCCGTGAAACGGATCAAATAACAGAGGCCAGCCACTGCCGTGATAACGGAAAACACGGCCACGAACGTCGCCGTAAGACGACCACTGGGCAGCGGTCGATCCGCCGTACGTGGCATCGCCAAGTCCAATTCGCGTTCCAACCACTGGTTACTTGCGCTGGCACTGGCGGCGACCAAGGCAATACCAATGACGGCATGCAGCATCAACCATACGTCGGGTTGTCCCCACCGAGCCACAATCCCCGATACCACAACGGCGATCAATGCCATTAGAGCAATTCGCGGTTTGGTCAGCTCAAGCACGTCTAAAGCAAATGCGGACCAGCGAAATTCGACCGGAGCGTCCAGAGGGATAGGGGTCGACGTAATACTCATCGAGCTACCTCCCATCGCGTCTGAGACATCAAGCCAATGAACACTATCGACGCAGGTGCCGCCAGCGACTGCAAGCGAAGGCATCGCAAACAAACGACGGCGGCAATTGCCAGTATCAGCGAGCCAGTGGCCACATGAAGCGTGGTGATGAAGGACTGGAGCAAACTCTCGTTGACGACAAGATATTGGGCAGACATCGCATAGGAGTCGCCAAGCAGCGGCCAACCGTATTTCACGACCCAAGTTCCAACACCAAGACCAATTTGAAACAACATGATCAAGCCGAGTAACAAGACCGGCTGGCGGACGGCAGGCCCTGGTTTCAGACGAATCGTCTTCCGCACCAACAGCGACACGAAGACAAGTAGTGTCACCGCCATGACGAGATGGAAAATGACCGCCATGCGAAAATCCATCGGCGTGGCCATCACAGGCATATGGCGGACCTGTGCACCGAGGATGAGTTGCCAATAGGCCAGCGAGGCCACGATGACCGTCAAACCGGCAAACCTGGCTTTGGTCGGCCAATTCTCACTAGCGGATCCGCGTCGCCACCAATTGGATGTAGTCACAGCCAAGCAAGCGGCAAAGGCGAAAAACAACGGTCCAACACAGCCGTGAATCATTGCTAAGGTTCTTGCGTCCAAGAGAACTCGGGCACCACCTAATAGACCTTGAAAAATCACCAACACTACCGCGGCGAAAGCGGCCCATCGCATCCATTTCCGCTGATCGAACCGCAGGACGGCCGCCGTGAACGCCAACGCGATCATCCCGGTCAAGGCACCGAGCAGCCGATGTCCATGTTCGATCAACAAATCCCAAGGCCCGAGAATCCAGGTTTGCCATGGGTAGAGGAACAGGTTGTAGCCATAGGTTGTCGGCCAATCCGGCACTGCCATCCCAGCATCGTACGTCGTCACCAGACCACCGACCCAAATCAACGGGAAAGTGACACAGACTAGCAACACCGCCAAGCGGTGCGGCCAGGGTGAAAATTCGCTTTGAGAGCTGGCTAGTTTCACGGGAAAATTTCCGGATGCCCGGATGGACAACCTTCACGTTAATAAAAGTGTGTACGAATCAGTGTTCCGACGTCGGGGGCACATCTTTTGGCGGCGGCGGCTGCGTTTGCGGGTAGTTGTCGGTATCGACCTCAGGCGACCCGTATTCGTAGGGCCCTCGATAGACAACCGGTTGAAAGTCGAAGTTTCCGTGACCAGGTGGGCTTGGTGCCATCCACTCCAGGCTGTTTGCGCCCCAGGGATTACGACCACAACGGGGCCCATAAAAAATGCTGTAAATGAAGTTCACCACAAACAGAATCTGAACAGCGACCATTGCGATGGCGCAGTACGTCATGAACTCGTTCATCGGTTGTAAGTGCTCAAACGTCTTGTAGGGATACGGATCCGCCAGACGTCTGGGAAATCCCACCACGCCCAGAATGTGCATCGTAAAGAAGGTGCCATTCAAAAAGATGAAGGTCAATGCGAAGTGCACTTTTCCGATGGTGTCATTCATCATGCGTCCGAACATTTTCGGGAACCAGAAATAGATGGCTCCAAAGACGGCCATTGCCGTTCCGGCAAAGAGCACGTAATGAAAATGCGCGACAATGAAGTAGGTGTCGTGGATGAAGATGTCGACAGGAGTCGCTGCCATGAATATGCCGGAAAGTCCGCCGATAATGAACATGGAAACAAACGACAGAGCGAAAAGCATCGGCGTCGTAAATTCGACCTTTCCACCCCAAATCGTCCCCAACCAATTGAAAGTCTTCACGGCACTGGGTAATGCGATCATCATGGTCGCGACCATAAAAGTCATTCCCAGCACTGGGTTCATGCCGGAGACGAACATGTGATGGCCCCAGACGATGAACCCGAGTCCGGCGATTCCGGAGATCGAATAGACCATCGGTTTATAACCATAGACAGGTTTACGAGCGAAGCAGCTAATGATGTCCGAGACCATACCCATCGCCGGCAAGATCATGATGTAGACGGCCGGGTGCGAATAGAACCAGAACAAGTGTTGCCAGAGGAGCGGCTGCCCGCCACCACTGGCGGGAATACTGTTATTGACAACTAGATGTTCGGGGATGAAAAATCCCGTTCCCAACAGTCGGTCAGCAACTTGCATGAAGCCAGCTGCCGTTAACACGGGCAGTGCAAAAGCCTGCAAGAGGGCCGTAATAAACATCGCCCAAATAGTCAGTGGCAAACGGAACATGGTCATTCCGGGAGCCCGCATTTGAATGATCGTTGTCAAATAATTGACCGACCCCATCATCGAGCTGACGCCCACGCAAGTGATGCCCAACAACCACAACGTCTGAGCCAATTCGCTTCCCGGCGCCGCACCCGTCATTACCGACAAGGGAGGATACGAAGTCCAGCCGCCGCCAGCTCCGTAGGGCGGCGTAAAAAAGCTCGACCCAATCAACATGAAAGCTGGCCACATGAACCAATAGCTGAGCATGTTGAGCGTTGGAAAGGCCATGTCGTCCGCACCAATCATGAGCGGAATGAGATAGTTGCCAAATGCTCCGGCGAGTATCGGAATGATCACGAAGAAGATCATCACCGTCGCATGCATCGTGAACAGCGTCGTGTAGAACTCCGGCGAGATCTGCCCGCCTTCGGCCGCAAACAACATGTTGCCGATCACTGGCATGTCTTGCCAAGGGAAAGCGAGTTGCCAGCGTATCCCCAAGGCCAACAACCCGCCGACCAAGAACCACAACAGCGTCGAGAACAAGAACTGCAGCCCGATTATCTTGTGGTCTTTGGAAAAGACGTACGTTGTAAAAAACGCCGACAATGACATTCGCGGGGTTTCTGTTCTCTGGGAATCAGCCGGTATTGCGCTCATGATTTTACTTTGTTATGAATCTGCGATTGCTTCACGATACTGCCCGTCCGAACTACTGTGCGCCTGCTACTCATCGCCGTCATCTGCCGCGGGGTCAAAGACTGACAGCAGTTGTTCGGCGCGAAGATTGGCGAGCCATTTGTCGAACCGTTCGCGACTCTCCAACGTCAATTGGCCACGCATCTTGTAGTGTCCCCAACCACACAATTCCGCACAGACAATGTCGAAGCTACCGGTTTCGGTGGCTTTGAACCACATGTATTGATCCATGCCCGGCACAACATCTTGCTTTAGCCGCAAATTGGGCAAGAAGAAACTGTGAAGAACGTCTTCGCTGTGAATCTGCAACACCACGTCTTCGTACGCAGGCAGGTGCAGTTCGTTGACCGTGAAAACATCGTCCTTCGTGTCCAGTAGTCCGTCGGCGCCAGCATATTGAATTCGCCATTCGAATTGACGCCCGGTGACACGAGCCACTGGCAGCATAACGACCTCTTCGCCGTCGGCATTGGTGACCATGGGTCGACGCATCTTCGCGTCCGCCCAGGCATTCATTTGATAGATGGCAATGAATAGCAAGACGGCAGAGGGCAAGATCGACCAGATTATTTCCAGCATATGACTGCCGTGCGTGAACTTTACGGGTTCGGCATTATTCGATGCACTATATTTCCAAAGAAACCAAAACATCACGATCCCGGTAATAATGAAGATCACGCCGGTCAGGTAGAGAATAAACATGAACAGGTTGTCGATGATGACACCGTATTCATTGACGTTTTTGGGCAACCAAAGCCCTTCCATCGGGTAGACGCCAACCATCGCCCACACGAAGATGCCGACACCCAATATCGGCACCATCAGGAAGAACAAACTCCAAGCACGGTCGATCACCGGTTTCCTCCCGTTAATGGCGTTTCCGCTGGTACTTTGGCAGCGGCGCCGGTTCGCTAATATCTTCGTAGGGCAAGTTCCGGACGTAGGCGATAATATGCCATACATCATCGGATACTAATCGTGGGTCCTCTTCGGGCGCATCCTCCGCCTTGATCGGTACCGCTGGCATCGGCGTGCCCACGATCCCATTGGCCAACCGCCAATACAAATCAACCGGACGACGTCCGCCACGGAACACGTTCATCCGCAGATTTCGCGGTCGAATCGGTCGCGGTTTCATCACGGCGTGTGTACTGCCGTACAATTCCGCAAATGTCTCACGGCCGCCTGGTGCGTTGGGATCGAAGAACTCCTTGGTCCAATCGTCGTAATCGTTGACGACACCATCACCCAAGGCAGTCAATCCATGGCATTTAATGCAGTTGGCAATCGGACCGGCGAACAGTTCGCGACCACGTGCAATCGACTCTGCGGTCTCCCAGTTTTCAGGTGGGGCCGGCACAGGGATCCGATTGTCGTGCGCTGCGACGTACTTGGCCACAACGTCGGCAACCATCTCCTCGACTGCTTCCTTCGCCTCAGTCTGCTGGGCTTCGTCGGCAATGTTCCACAAGACGTTTTGATCATCCTCCAACTCGACGGCATAATCGATCAACGCTCGTTCGGTCTCGCCTCGAATGGACAAGTAGCGGACATAGTCAACGAGCGCGTCTAACTCAAAACCGTTCAACAGTCGAAACGATGGCATCGCCGTGCCGGGAATCCCCTCGACAAGAGTCTTCTTCAGGTCATCGCGAGTGGGGGGCATCTTGCCAGTCGTTGACTTGAACTTATACACACCCAATCGATAGTCGCGTGGGTACGGGTTGAGGAACTCGGCTGTTGGACCCCGGCCATCGCCGGTGATTCCATGGCAATGGGCACAGTGCTCTCGGTAAAGCCCTCGCCGCGCGCCGGCTTCATCGATACTTCCCGTCGGCCCCGCAGCGATTTGGAGGTTCTCTATTTCCACCACATCGGACAGCCCGTCAACCGATAGCAAATGAGGTTCGTCCGGCGTGCCATATAGGCCCGTCAGCACATCTTCAATGTTCTGTTTGATTGACTCCCGCCTGGTTCCCAGTTCACCAACTTTGTTTTCCTGAAGCGTCAAATACGCTTCATTCGCGCGAAAGTCCGCATCCGGAGCGCCACAGCCAGTCACCATGACCGTTGCCAACAATAGGCCACTGGAAATGTAACCAGCAGGAATCCATTTTCTTCTCTTACTCAACTTCATTGGTTTGCTCTTCGTTCCCACCGTTGCAGTTAAACAGGAACAGGACCGCATCAAAATGTTGTTATTTACTAAACTCAGTCGAACTAATTTCCACATCCATCCTGGACGGCTTCTCGTTGGTCAAAGTCAAAATGAACTTTCCCCTCGACCATTTCTTAGACGCGATCGCATCACCATCAAAGCCGACTTTCACGTTCTCAACGTTGTTCAGCTTCTCCTGCCAAACCCGGAAGGTCAGTTCGACACCGGTTGGCAGTTGAGGAATTTCAAATCGTCCGTTCTCGTCGGTCACCGCGTAGTAAGGGTGGTCGGAAACAAATATGTAAGCCCCCATCCAATCGTGGATATTGCAACCGACTTTACAAACACCTTTAGTTGCACCGCCCGGCGTGTACGGGATTTTTGCGCCAGGCGGAATCAACTGATTGAACTGCCGAGCGCGACCGTTGGCCGCGATGTTCGTGTTGTGACCCTTGGGATCGCTATTCATGATGTCAAGCGTTTGGGTCGACCGCATGGTGAACACGCGAGTCAAGAAAACGCAGTCTTTTTGGTCGAATCCCGCCTCCCCGGTGAGGACGTCACCGGCAGTCTCCGCGAACGACGGATGAATCCAACGATCATCATCGAGAGGAAATTTTTTCATGTCGAGGAAGACAACGACGTTGGCCAACCCGCCGTTCGGACCGACGGCTACGGGACGGACAAGTGGCGAATTCGCACTCGGGGCACACATCGTCGCATCGTCGCCACGGACGGGCAACGGGGGAAACGACGGTGTAGAACCACTCAATTTGAATAAGCCAGAGAACGTGGCAAACCCTGTCGGTTCAGCGGCCGCAGTTCCGGTGTCCGCATGGGTCGCGTCCCCGGATAACGATTCACGAATCGAGTTCACCGTCCCCTTGTCAGGGACGCCATCAGGAGGAAGATCGCGGACGCAACCGCTCACCAACAGCAGACACGCTGTCGTAAACCACATCCCAGGCTGCCAGCGACGGGGCTGCCAGCGAGATCGGTTTTTCCGAGCTTGCTTTCGCGTTGACCACTTCATGTCATCAAACCTCACCATGTTTAGTCTTGGAATCCGCCGTGGTTCCCCGAGGCAAACTCCTATTTCCGTGTTACCTCTTGATGGGAACAAAATCCGACTTCACTTCCCCCAGATCGAACGTCTTCCCTGCGGAAATTTTGGCTTTTACTCGACCGCCACGCCAAGTGGTACTCTTACCATTCAGCTTGACCTTCTGAACGTAGCCAACATTCTCTTGCCACAGACGGAAAGTCCATTCACCCTCGGGTAAATCCTTGATTTCGAAATTACCGTCTTCGTCCGAGACGGCGAAATACGGCGACTTTCTGACCAAGATGTAACCCTTCATCCAACCGTGGATCGAGCAACTGAGAGGATTCGGCAGACGTTCTTCTACGTTGTATTTGTGCAAGTAAGACTTGCCCGCTGGAATGATCGGGTTGATCGAAATGTTATTCATGTCGATCACATCAAGTTTGCTGTTGTGGGAGACCTTGTCGACGTTGCCAATTTCCAACGTCTGGTCCAAAGTCATGGTGACGATATGAGGTTCGAAACGGCAATCTTTGTTGTCGATTCGAACGACCTTTGCTGCCTTCGCATAGCTAGGATGAACCGCAGGGGGCTTCTCAGTTGACGTCAGGTAGAGATAGACGATGACGTTCTTGACGCCACCATTCTTTGGATTTACGACGACTAACTCGTCAACTAAATCAAACTTGCCGCAGAATTGCGGGTCCGCTGCCACTTTGATTGCCGTCGGTTTTGAGGCTTTTCCGTCGTAAACGAACTTGCCTTTGAAGCTGCCCCAGCCATCGGCTGAGACCGCTTGAGAACTGGCAAGAACCAGGGCCGTCATGATGGCGATCAATCGACTAAGTTGTTTCATCTTGGTCTTCTTCATCTTGTTGTTCATGTTCTTCTCCTGACCCAGTCCGGAGTGTTCCGACTCCCCGGTCTGGGTGGTGGGCGCCGTCTGCGAACGGCATCGAAGGTGGGACTCCGATATCCTTCGGAGCAGCCGCCACGGTGGCAGCATCGGTGAGGTGAGACCCAGTATTATAGGCCGCCCGCCCATTTCTAGCCACGAAGGGTCCTCCATTCGCTGACTCTCGCTGCACTGTTTTTCTATCTTTCTTGTCGTACTTTGCTCAGTTCGGTGCCGACGCCTCCGTTGTCTCCGCGGTCGCGTCTGCCGCGTCATCTTCCGTCGCGGGCGCCGCCTGCTTCACCAGTGGTGCTATCTTGCTACGCTCGTTCGCGTAAACATCGTAGTTCATCAGTAGGTCCACCAACGCCTCCAACTGATCGGCACTCGTCCCGTGATACAAGTCCTGCGGAACGGTCGAGCCTAAGAACGGCTTCGTGGCATCGAAGGGCACGACATCTGGCATGCCGGTATACCGCAGGAAGCTCTTCGGCTTGGCGAGCCATTGACGCAAGTATTCTGGACGCATGCGTTTGTGGACGATGGCCAGATCGGGGCCCTGACCTCGAACCGAACTCGTTGGCGCGAAGTCGCCAACAATATGGCAACTCACGCAGTAAGTGTTGTTGGTCACGAATTTCATCGCGTCCGCTAGCCGTCGCGAAACATCATTCGCTCCCGGATCAATCCCTTCACTTTGCAGGCGAGCTCGATAGCTTGTTTCCATCGCGCTCAAGTAGCCGCTTCTCCGTCGCTCCGAATACTGGTACGGGTAGGCGACGTTGTCCACGGCGGCAAAGTAGTTCGCCAGCTTCTCTGCTTCCTCCGACGTCATGTGGAAGTTCGGCATACGCAAGACCACCGAGGGTCGAATCATGTGCGGGTCGAGGAGGAAGTCATGCAACCAAGGTGTTTGGACTTTTCTCCCTTCACCAAACAGCGACGGTGGAAGCCATCCCCAAGCCTCAGTTCCTTTGGCGTTGGTGTTGATGATCTTCTCGCGAGCGACAACCCGCGACAACAAATACTTCGCCAACAAACCGCCCTCGGACGGACGTCGATCCACAATTTGGTCACCAGTGATCCCCAACGCGGACTCACCGACCTGATAAGCGTGCCCATTCAACGTCACCGGGGCCCAGAGGTCGAACGAGTAAATCACATCCCGATTCGTGTATTTGTCTTCAAAATAAAGTTCCTCAAGTTCGAGGTCAGTCACCACTGGTATCCCGTCCGCGTCGATGGCCGGCATCCCGACGATCGTCGAC
>DUDC01000111.1:26862-28147 GCA_012959465.1 Planctomycetaceae bacterium | reverse complement strand
GATTTCGCATCAACAGGACGCTCGAGTTAATCGCATCACCTTCAGCTTTAATTTTGATCGTATTGAGAAGGCGGTGGCGGAGCGTGCTTTGAGGTTCGACGAGCACCTCATCCGAGTCGATTTACTCAACTTCTTTCACGCGAGTCGGCGGTCGAAGGTGATAGAGTATCGATTGAATTCCAGCGAACCCGTGGATCCCCATCAGTTCCTCGTGATAGAGAGCCCCAGCCGGAGAACGGAATTGCACATGACGTTTCGTTGGGATCTGGCCCACGCTCAAATAGTGAGGCATTACTTGAAAACCCTCCGAGTGACGGTTCGCGATGCGATTGACGATCCTGTTTACAGATTGCCGCGAAGCGCTTGTTCTTTCTCGATCGCTTCAAACAACGACTTAAAATTCCCCACGCCAAATCCTCTAGATCCGCGCCGCTGAATGACCTCGAAAAAGAACGTCGGAATATCCTCGATCGGCTTGGTGAACAGTTGCAGGAGATCTCCTTCGTCGTCTCGATCGACCAGGATCCCGAGATCAGCCAGTTCACCGATCGGCTCGCTGATTTCGCCAACCCGCGATTCCAATTCGTCGTAGTACGTCGACGGTACACGCAAGAATTCGACGCCGCGGTTCTTTAGTTCGGTCACCGTCGCGACAATGTCACCAGTGGCAATCGCGATATGCTGCACTCCAGGGCCGCCGTAGTAGTCGAGGTATTCTTGAATTTGTGACTTTCGTCGGGCTTCAGCCGGTTCGTTAATGGGAAACTTGATCCGACCCGTTCCATCCTGCACCACCTTCGACATCAAGGCTGAGTACTCGGTGGAGATGTCCTCGTCATTAAAGTGCAAGAGCAGCGAAAAACCCATCGTCTCTTCGAAGAACTTGACCCATCGGTCCATTCCGCCCAGCTCGACATTGCCAACGATGTGGTCGACGGCAGCAAGACCAACGCCCTGATGCGATTTCCCTTGGATCGACTCTCGTTCCTCGAATTCAGGCGCAAATCCGTGGGGGTAGTCGGAACGATCAACGAACTTGATGACCGTGTCGCCATAGCCGAGCATCGGTACTCGCCGTTCGCGTCCTCTTCTCGCACCATTGGCGAGACGCTTGTTGCACCTCGCGATGTTGTAAACGCATGTGCATATTCGGCATCGGGTACCTCTAATGCGATGACAGCTACGCCGTCGCCGTGTTTGTGGGTGTGCGCCGTGATGGGATGATCGCGGACCGTCGCTGCGGAGACGAGAAAGCGAATGTTCCCTTGCTCCAAGACATACGTCG
>DUDC01000111.1:24846-26842 GCA_012959465.1 Planctomycetaceae bacterium | reverse complement strand
CACGAACTCCCGTTTCCATCCCACGAAATTGCGTAGCGAGGAATCCGAAACGGTCGCGATAAAACGCCGATGCCTGTTTAGCGTTACCGACGTAAAACTCGATGTGGTCGATTCGATGGATCGGAAATGGATCCCGGAGCTTCTTCGTGTTCATGCTGTCCTCTGACAAGACGTCACGATCCCTATCACAAGTTAACCAACTAAAATCACGCGAGACAAGCCGGCATTATCCGCAGAACGGCAACTGGCAACGTGGTTGGTGGCAATTTTTCCAGCAACTCATTAGCATGGTTCTTCCGGCATCACCGCTTCTTCGCTCTTGAGACGACATCATGCAAGATGATCCGGGCCGAGAACCCGAGAACGACAATGCCGGGATGACGAAGTCTCTGTCGCGATTGCCCGATGGCGATTCACAGGAAAATTCCGATTCACTGGAGTTGCCGGGCGATCGGTATCGCATCATTGGGGAGATCGCCCGCGACCGGATGTGGGTCGTGCTACGTGCTCGCGATACCGATATTCGACGGCCGTTTGGCCGTACCATTGTCGGTGCCCATTGAGCTTACCCTCGGCGGCGGAAATCGACAGAACCTCGTGCTGAGAGAGAGCGAAACGGCAATCGTTTCAGGGAGCGTCCGCTGGAATGACAGGAAACCGAGTTCTAACGGACCGTCTGAACGTCTCGTTTTGAAGTGGTGTCTGTGCCGACGAATCACCTGTCACCACAAGTCAGCCACGGGCAACTTCAAGGTCGCCCGATTGATTGTGTCGTCGCAGGCCCTAACTTCACTCGAATTGACCATCGATGAAGTAATCGGCCGCACTTTGATGTGTGAAGTTCAGCACGGCTGGGTTGACGCGGGGGAGTTGCAGTTCTTCTGCCAGTGACTGCTGAACGAATACGGCGGCGGTAGTATCAGCATAGACGAGCCGAACTTGCGGATAGGTGAGCAATGCAGCGAGAATTCGTCGGCAGCGGGAGGTGTTGCCGATAACGATCGTTGGAAGGTCCTGGTTGTCGTCTAAAAGAGGCTCCGCAAAGCTCGGTCGCCGCCCCTCGATATCAGACACGATCTTAAAATACTGCTCAATGGTGCTGTCACGATAGACTTCAAGTCGCCCATCCATAAAGACCTTCCGTTCGGGCGAATTATGAAAAATAAACACAGCCGCTTGACCATAATCAAAGACAAACGCGCGGGACGGCATTCCTGGTCGCCCGGCGAATTGAGCGGCTCCGTGGATATAGCCATCCTTCAGCTCTCCAAGTCCAAAGGAATCGCGGCCCGTAACATAATGCCAACCGCCCATGACAACACTGAGCATCAATCCCAAGGTGACAACGAGTATGGAACTTGAGAGAACTCTCGATAACTCGTCGCTCTTGGGAGTCGCTGTTGTCCCGCGAAGAGATAGGACATCGGATGCGTTCCGGCATAAAATGGTGCTAGCGACGATGGCAAAGACCGTGATGTTACGCGCGGCGATCCACCCGAGGTACGAGAAGCCGACAAACAGCAGCAACCGCATCAAGCTCAGCCGACGATAGCAGGCCAGCCAAACGAAGCTAAGTGCAGTTAACAACCAGAGTATCAACTCGGTCACCAAATAGAACTTGAAGCCGACCTGTTGAAACACGTCCAGAGACGACATGTGCTCTTCGGAGGGATCGTGCCCAAGCTTGCCGAACAGTATCAGTGGAAACGTCACTCCCTGATAGAAATAGGGATTCGCTAGACAGGATAACAGTGTGAGTGCTGCAACCAGCGATACCCAACGAAGGCGAGGATTCTCCGGCAGTTTCTCGAGCCACCACCGACCGTTTGCGCCGTGCCTAGCGATTCGGTCAACGTAATAGGCACCCCCGACAATCAGTCCCAAGACGAACAGGCCGTGACAGTTCGTCCATACGATTTGAACGAGTGGCAAGTACCAGAACAGACGTGGCTTGTCATCTGCTCGAATCAGAATAAGCAACCACAATGCCAACAAC
>DUDC01000111.1:15931-24836 GCA_012959465.1 Planctomycetaceae bacterium | reverse complement strand
GCTGTGGGGGCTGGACGGGCTGAACCTGGGGCTGTTCCTTTCCGTGGCGGCGATCACCGCGCTGGTCTGGGTGCGGACGGACAATCGATCGCCCAGAAAGACAAATGACCAATAAGAGCGAGCAGGCAGCTTTGACCGAGACTGGCAATCGGTGCCCCCATCCCCAAAAGCAGATCAAGACGGTCAGCATCTGCAAGAACGCCTTCGTGAGGATGAGCAGATTAATGCCACCCCAGGCGAACAGTTTGGCAACGACTATCTGGAACAGCCAGTGCATCTCGAGCCACGGACGGTCGCTGTCGGTAAAAGAATACCAATCCACGTACGGGACACTCTGCCGTTCCAGGATTAGCTGACCAGTTCGTATGTGCTGCCAGATGTCAAAATTCCACATGGGCGTGCAGCCCAGTAGGAAAGCGCACAATAGAACGGCGCACAACAGCAGTTGATTAATGACGTCCCGACGCGCATTACTCATCATTTGAGTCAACGATTAAACTGGATTCCAACACCAATTCGACACTACCAAAAGAGACTGGAGGAGTCATCCCCAGTTCTCAACGCAAGACTCACCCGGTGCATTCAAAACTTGCAGGCGTTTTCTTAGAAGTGCCGCAGGGCAGCCGACAGGGGCGCCGCCAAGACTCTAATCCCCTTACGCGCCCAATCGTCATTATCGGCCATGCAAAAAGGGGTGCAGGCCGTTCCCAGTTGCTTTCCATTGGCTCTTCTGGTGGTATAATAGTCGTAATATCGTCGACGCTTGGCATGTATCAAAATGGCTTCAAAGACAAACTCGACTTCCAATAGTGGGTCGTCGCGACTGAAAGTCGTTCTGATCAATGCCCCTCCTCTAGCCATTGTTGAGCCCTGGTACGATCGTCCCAACTGGGGCCGCGTAGGGCTTGCTTATCTAGCGGCAAAGCTCAGGCAGCATCCCGGTTTCGATGTATCGATTATTGATGCCAAACTGGAGCGATTGGATTTCCAACAGACACTGGCCAGGGTAACCGCTTTGCAACCGCACGTCGTAGGGTTGACGGCATTTACCAACGAAATCAAACCGGCCGCCTACCTAGCCGCACTGATTAAAGAAGAAAATCCTTCGCTGCTGACCGTCATCGGCGGTGTGCACGTCACGGCGCTTCCGATACAGACATTAGAGGAGTTTGCAAGTTTCGATGTCGGAGTCGTTGGGGAAGGCGAGATTACGTTCCTCGAATTATGCGAAGCAGTTCGAGCCGACAATGATATGGACGGCATTCCAGGCCTGGCATACAGACGAGAAGGAGGTTTCGTACAAACAGAATTGCGTAAGCGAATTCTAGACCAAGACGAGATTCCTCAACCGGCTTGGGACTTGCTTCCACCATCTCCCGAATATTGGGTGCAGACTTTACGAGGTTGCCCGTTCAACTGCGTCTTCTGCATGAACCACAACGGACGAGTCGCCCGAACTAGGTCAGTTGAAAACGTGATCGAAGAGATTGAGTCGATCATTGATACCTACAAGCCGAAGACGATCCGCTTCGGGGACGAATTGTTTACCGTTAACATGGACCGATCTCGCAAGATGATGGGCGCGATGATAGCTCGTGGGATCGGCGGCAAGGTGCAATGGGACTGCCAGACACACGTTCGATTCGTGGACTACGAACTTCTGGTGCAGATGAAGGAGGCTGGCTGCTACCAGGTCGACCTTGGAATTGAAACGGGCGACGAGTCGGCATTGAAATCTCTGGGCAAAGGCACCAACCTCTCGATGATTCACAAGGCCGCCGAAGCGGCTAAAAAGGCAAAACTGGCGTTCGGCACGTTCTTTATTATCGGGCAACCCAACGAAACAAGAGAATCGATCAAGAACACAATCGACCTGGCCGTGAAGTTGAACCCCAATCTGCCAATGATCGGTCTGATGTGCCCCTATCCGGCGACGGAAGTTTCCCGATTGGCAGCGAACGGAGAAGCGGGCTACCGACTCATCAGTACCGATTGGGATGAATACAACAAGCAGATCGGTGGCGCGATGGAGTTTGCAAATCTGACTCGCTCACAAATCGAGTGGATACAGATTTTGGCCTACACCAAGGTGTTTCTCTACAATCTCAGGTTTTTCGATTTCCTCAAATTCACCTGGGAGTATCGCAAGGGTGCGTGGAGCGTGCTAAAAAAAGCAATCACTCGCAGGTCGATGAGCTCGAGTCTCGTGAAACCGAGCGATTACGATGAGAAACTTCGTGGGGGACGTCCGGCAAGTATGCGTGACATCATTGAAGCACGGAGTAGTTGGGGATTGGTTCAGAAATCCGAGTTAACGCGAACGCACAAAGAAGCCCCTGAACTACTCAAGATCGCGCGGACCAGCTGAATTTCCTGCAACCAAACGATGCCGTCCCTTTCGCACAGCGAACCGAATTGCCACCAACACTGTCCAGACCGCCAAAGTTACGCCAAGTAGCAAGACTTGACCGTATTGCTCGTACAACGAGTAGACATTCACGGCGTTAGCGACCAGCGCACTTCCCAGCACGAAGAGCGGCGCGTAAACAAGGGCCGCTATTGTCAAGCAAAACAAGCACGTCGATACTCTCGTCGTGAACACGCCGGCGGCCACTTGCACCGGAGTGCGGATCACTGGCATAAATCGTGTCCATAAAACCGCAGCGGCTCCATGTTTTTCACAGAACTCTCGGGCACGTGCGAGATGCTCTTGCGAAACGACCCACTTGATCGGCGGCCGCTCAAGGCACCCAATCCCGAAAAGACGACCCGATAGGAACCAGAAGAAGTCGCCCAACAATGTTCCGACAAAACACGCCAGCAGCGCAGGAACAGGCGCAAGGTCGCCGGCCGCGATATACATGCCGACGGCAAGGCAGGTAAAGTCGTCTTGAAGTATAGCGCTGACGACGATTATCGCTAACAGCACGGCCGATAGCGGTCCCGCCAGAAAGTCGGCATCCAATGCTGGCAGCATCGGCTAGAGCTCCTTCAGGTGTGCTTTACCGGTACGTCGTCTGTCTCCAGGCTTACGATGAGAACATTTTCATCAGTTTGGCCCAACGAGGCACTGACGTTCGGCGGATCTCGAAAAATCTCCTTGAGACCGTTCTGCTTGGACGCCGTCAGATGACAAGAAAATTGAAAGACGCAACGTACGGTCCCTCCTTGACGTTGTGCGATGCTCTTATAACAAAACCATTAAACCGTGCAAACAATGATTCGGGACGATTACGGGCTCCGTCTCAAGAGAACAAGTTGAACCCAGAGACGGATCAAATCAATACCAGCACCGATGACGTTGCTGAACTGGGCACCTTGAGGGTCACCAGCAATCCGCCGTTCTGGGCTGACGTCCACTTTTCCGATTCGATAGCCGCGCCGACTCGCTCGAATCAACCGCTCCGCTTCGACAAACACACTTTTTGACGTTACGGAAATGTCCTCGATCACGCATCTTGCTCGACACTTCGTACTGCCTGGGTCATAAAGCTCAACACCAAATAGAATCTCTGGTAATCTTCGATAGAGGTAGGAGACGACGCGGCGGTAGGTGGTGTATTTCTTGAATGTACGATTACAAATAACCACATCGCATTCTTCGAGCAACGGCAGCATTTCTAACAATGCCTCAGGCGGGAACTCGCCATCCGCCGGAACATCAAAGATGTAATCCTTGACCGCCGCCCGATACAATTCCTCGAACGTCACTGCGATTCCGCGATTCACAGAATGCGAAAGCACCTTAACAATATCGGTGTGCGCGCCGCGAATCTCTTCGGCTACGTCGGCCGTCGAATCTGTACTTGCATCGTCGAGAATGATGATCTCGAAATCATCAGTACATTGGACGACGACGGCCAGACATCTTTCGAAAACCTGCTTGAGCGTTGTGCATTCGTTATATGCCGCGATTACGACTGAAAAAGAAGGCATTTTCGTGCGATACTCAGCCCTTCAGTTTCTCTTGTATTTTTGAGTGAACGAAACGACCCAAGTGATACCATTATACTCCGAATCTCCACGAATCGCCGAAGCGGATGACGGATTCCCCTTTTGCAAGGAGTTTTCTACCGACTGGGAAAATAGGCCAGACCACACGCCCATTGGCAGCGGCTTACCGCCTTTGATCATCGAGGCAGATGAGGCACATCATTCGACGCAGTCGTTCAGCCTAGCCAAAACGAAATCGACTTGTTGAGCCTGAAGGTGGGGATACATCGGCAGCGATACGATTTCCTTGGCAAGTTTTTCGGTAACAGGGAAGTCACCTTCTTGGTATCCCAGATCAGCGAAGGCTAGCTGTAGGTGCAATGGAACGGGGTAGTGGATTCCTGTGTGGATTCCCTGTTCTTTTAAAAGTGCCATCACTCGATCACGATTCGAGACGCGAATCACAAACAAATGGTAGACGTGATCGCAGCCGTCGGCTACCGACAGCAGTCGAACGTTGGAGTTTGCAAGCCCTTCGCGGTAACCGATTGCGACGTTGCGACGCATTTCGTTCCAACGATCGAGGTGAGCAAGCTTGACACACAAGACACCAGCCTGAATTCCATCGATACGGTCATTTCGTCCAACCAACTCGTGACAGTATTTACGGTTTGATCCGTGATCTCGCAGCATTCGCGCCCGTTTCGCGACTTCGTTGTCGTTCGTCGTGATACCACCTGCTTCACCGGCGGCACCGAGATTCTTCGTCGGGTAAAAACTAAACGCCGCGGCATTGCCGAGACTTCCCACGCGTTTTCCACGATAGGTTGCTCCGTGTGCCTGACAAGCATCTTCGATCACCAGGATGCCACGCTGCCGCGCGAGCTCGACAATCGGAGCCATTTCCGCCGGTTGACCATACAAGTGAACTGGGATGATCGCGCGAGTTGAATCGCTGATCGCGGCGGCTAGCAAGGCTGGGTCTAGGTTCGCGGTAGTATCGCGCACATCGACGAAGACCGGCTTCGCGCCGACTAGCGAAATCGCCGCAGCCGTTGCCACGAACGTATGGGCAGGAAGTATGACTTCATCGCCAGGCCCAATCGCATACGCCCGCAACAAGATTTCTAACGCGGCTGTCCCGGAACCAACGGCAACGCAATGCTCAGTTCCACAGTATTCTGCGAATTTTGCCTCGAATTCTTGAACAGCTGGCCCGCCTGCAAATGCACTCGTTTCGAACACAATATCGATCGCCGACCGCAATTCCTCGGCAATTTCGGAATGTGTGGCAGCCAGATCGACTAACGGGACTTTCATTTCCCACCTTTCCGACGCTACGGCGCCACCATTTCCCCACCGGCACTCAGTGATTGTTCCGCGGCTTCCAGGATGCGAACGACAGCCAGCCCCTCGGCCCCGCCTGTTTGTGGCTTTTAGCCGCGCAACACGCAATCAAGGAAATGTGAGGCTTCTGTATGGAGCGCTTCTGCCCGATCTAGTTCCGGGATGAACACGTCGCCAGCGCGGTAAATTGGCTCAGTCGTTGTCACATCTTCATCGCTAAGATTGAGTACGATTCCCTTGTCGTAGACCCGGACCTTTTCACTCGGATCAACGTCATCATAGACGATCATTCTACGACCACCACCAATCATCATTAGCCGTCTCTTCACTGGTGATAACCAGCTCACGCGTATATGGGCGTGGAAACCGCTCTCATAGGTTAAGTTCAACTCGGCAATCTCGTATTGCTTTCCGATGTGACGATACCCCAGCGCTTGGACGCCCGTGGGTTCTTCGTCGATCAAGTGCAAGAGAATGGCCAAATCATGCGTTGCGAGATCCCAAAGGACATTGATGTCTTGTTGCAAGATGCCGAGGTTGATGCGATCCGAGTCAAAATAGTACAGCTTTCCCAGTTCGTCCGCGTTTATCAACTCGCTGAGCTTACGAATCGCGCCCGTGTATATGAATGTGTGATCCACCATCAATGTAAGACCGTTGTCGCTAGCCAAACTTATCAACTCTTCAGCTTGTCTACTCGTGGTTGTGATTGGTTTTTCGACAAGGACGTGTTTGCCGTTCAGGAGCGCCGCTCTGGCAAGTTCATAGTGGGAACGGACGGGCGTCGCGATGACAACTGCGTCGACGTTGGCGTCGGTAATCAACTCGTCGGCATTCGGCGTCGCCAACACAGCGGGATATAACTTGCTCGCTTTGCTCAGCTTGTCCGGATCCCGGTCAGCAATTGCCGTTACGTTACTTTCGTCGAGGGCCGCGAAATTTCGAACTAGGTTGGGCCCCCAATAGCCGTACCCAATAATGCCGACGTTGATGATCCGTTTGTTCATAGTCGCTACGTTGATTCGAAGTTGCTTTGGCCGGAACGATCAGTCGCGAGCCGCATCATTGGCCGTAATTTTAGGTTCTAAAGTACTTCTCGTAAGTGTGGGCGGGGAGAACATGCATTCGGCCGAGTAGCCAGATCAACGGGCTCAGTAATTTCAACAGGCTATAGTAGGTTGGGTAGGCGGTAAAGTACTTTGGTTCCGCGGCCATAATCTCATTCCATTCCTCCGTCGAGATCCCCTGCTTCTTAAGGCCATAATCGACGAATTCCTTGCCCTCGATGTCGGGAATTTCTTTCATCTTCTGCTGAGCTTCTTCCCGAGACATAGCGCCAGTTCGCACCCAAGCTGCGTATTCACAGATGCGCCAGTCAATTCCGAACTTGTGCCGCGAATAGTAGCACTGCAGACCGAAGATCTCATTGTCGAAATGCCATCCTCCCGTGTCCTGCCAATCGAATTCTCGCTTGAGCAACTCGTCAATTTCGACTCCCACGTCGTCGTACAGGTTCGTCATCGTAAACGTGCAAATACGTTTCACGAAGACCCAATAGAAAAAATGCCGTAATTCGACGTTTTGAAAGTACTTGAGTTTGATCGTCCCGAAGCGTCGAATCAGATGGCGTACCAGACGCCCATCCATGTAATTCCACTTCAGTGGGTTGATCCCTTCGGTTCGAAACGAGTGGCTGTGAATGATCCAACGAATTCCCTCTTTTGCTGCTGTTCGGTACAATGCGCTGACAATTCCCACATCGTCGGTCATGTCGATGTAGGGCAGCGAAGAACGAATAGTGCAGTTCGTTAGGTCACGCGACTCTTCCCAATCGGCGACCACAGTGTGCAGATCGACGTTCAGTTTATCGAGAACGTTGGCTAGATTCGTCTTGGCAACCTGAGAGTCCCAGCCGTTATCGAAGTGCACAGCCAATGGGCGAAGTCCGAGCTTCTTCGTCATGTAAAGGCAATAGGTCGTGTCACGGCCGCCGCTGACGCCCACGATACAATCATATTCTTGATTTCGGCCGTGGCGTTTAATCTTCTCCACCATCCTCCGCAACTGATCTTTGCCCTTTTCGTTAAGAGGATAGAGCTTGTCCAGTTTGTCATGCAAACGACAGTGGTTGCAGATACCCTCTCGGTCAAGGCGTACATTCGAGATGGAGGTATCCATAATGCAACGTCGGCAGACTCGAACGTCGGCAGTACCGGACGACGTGTTCGTCGAAGTCTGTGACGTCGTAGTTTCGCTGTTTGCGTTCTTATTCATGGTCATTCTAGGGACGAACTCGGTGCTTACCGAGGACTGAACTAAGTTGGTTGCGGGACGGAAAATTAATGAGAATGCCCCGACGACTTCCGTGAAACAAGAAGAAGCTACCCGCGCAGACTGCCGATGCACCTCCGATATCCACAGCGTCCGCAAAATGCTGGAGTTCACCCGCGCCGCCGCACGCAACGACCGGAATCGAGACCGCCTCGGAGACACGGCGGATCAAATCTACGTCGTAGCCATCCCAAGTGCCATCGCGATCAATCGAATTCAAGAGAATTTCTCCTGCACCAAGCTCCTCCATGTGGATCGCATGGTCGACGGGATCCAGTCCCGTCGGTTTCCGTCCCCGTTGCGTAAAAACCTCACCGACATTGCCTTCCGTTCGGCGAACGTCAATCGAGACCACAATGCACTGGCGGCCGAACTTTGCCGACGCCGCCTTGATACAGCCGGGATCGTCGACGGCAGCCGTATTGATCGCGATCTTGTCCGCGCCGTGTTGCAACATCTCGCGGATGTCGTCCTGTTTGCGAATTCCACCACCGACCGTAATCGGCATGAAACTCTCGTCGGTGATCTGCGTGAGAATTTCCGTAAAGATGCCCCGTCCTTTAGGTGTGGCAAGAATGTCAAGCAGGATCAACTCGTCAACGTTGTTTGCATTGAACACGCGAACGGCGTTAATCGGGCAGCCGATATAGGTTTCTTCGTCAAATCGCACTGTCTTGACAATCCCCCACTCCTTTAGCAGCAAGCAGGGAATAATTCGAATGGCGAGGGACATTGCAGCCTGTGTCTCGGGGTTCGAGATGTGCTCGCGAACGGCAAACAGAATCAGAATGGCTTATCGAGAACAAAATTGCCCATGACCAGTGAGTCGAGCCCGGTTGCAAAAAAGGTCCTTAACGCCTGGTACGGTTCGCAGGCGATTGGATCGCTGTAGGCATTCAAGCTGGTATTCAACACGACAGGCACTCCGGTGGCTTTGCCCAACGATGAAATTAAGCTAGCAAATAGCGGGTTCGTACCGGCAAGAACCGACTGTGGACGGCTCGTGGCATCTTCATGAACCGTGGCAGGAGCTTGTTCCCGTAACTTATTTTTGGCCGTAAAGGTCTGCGTCATGAAGGGCGAAAATGTCGCGTTTTCAAAATACTCGCTCGTGTCCGACGACAACATTGAGGGAGCAAACGGTCTGAACTCTTCACGAAACTTGACACGGCTATTGATGCGTTCCTTCATGTTCGCATTTTGAGGACTTGCGAGTATGCTCCGATTTCCCAAAGCGCGCGGGCCGTATTCCATTCGGCCTTGAAACCAACCAAGTATCTTCCCCGCCGCAATC
>DUDC01000111.1:7281-15764 GCA_012959465.1 Planctomycetaceae bacterium | reverse complement strand
CAAAGGACGAGGTTGATCGCCATTGTTTGCGCCATGGAGATACGCAGCCCCCAGAGCTAAGCCTGCATCGCTACACACTGGTGGAGCATAGATCTCGTCAACGAAGTCTGCTTCGCGGATCTTCTGGTTCAGCAGGCAGTTCAACGCGACCCCGCCGGCGAGACAAACACGGCGAATCCCCGTTGAATCGACGTGGTGTTTGATGACTTGGAGGACCGCTTGCTCCAGTTGATATTGAGCCGAAGCAGCGACATTAAAGTGGTCATCCTGGAACGGAGTGCCGGGTACACGTGGATGGAGATTCAAAGGAAACGCGTCGAACAAACGCTCTTGCTTGGAAGGGCCTGGCACGCCGTCAAGAATCCCGCGAATGAAATCGCAATGAAATTGGTAGCCAGATGAAGTAATCTCTAGAACGTGCGAGAAATCATGAACCGGCCGGCCATACGCCGACATGCCCATCACTTTGTATTCGTCTCTGTCTGACTCGAATCCGAGAAACTGCGTGACGGCCGAATAAAACAAGCCGAGGGAATTCTCTCTGCCGGTGCTCTCGACTAACTGAATCTGTCCATTGCGGGCAGTACTTACGGTCGTCGACTTCCTGTCGCCCGAGCGGTCGATCGTGACAACCAACGACTCGTCCCAACCCGAACCAAAATAGGTGCTCGCAGCGTGGGCTGCGTGGTGGTCAACCAATACGACAGGTGGAGCATGACCGAATTGATATTCCAGAAAACGGTGCAAGATTGTATCGAAATTCTCGTAGGTGGCACCGGCGAATACGACCGCATCAATATCGTGAATCTCGAGCCCTGCTTGACGCAGGCAGAATTCGGCAGCGTGCCGAGGCAAACGTCCGTTGGCAAATTTTACACCGACGAATCGCTCCTCTTCAGCGGCGGCAATGAGTTCACCGTCGACAACCAAGGCAGCAGCGCCATCTTGGTTGCCGATCCGAATACCGCCAGAAAAGCCGAGGATGTTCATCTGAGTAGGGTTTGCGTGGATATCGACATTATTAAGTTCTTTGCTGGGCGAAGCTAAGTCAATTGTGATCTGAACTCAGGACTCGTGTCAACTGCGATCTCTGAGGAGAAAACGCTAGTGTGGATCTTGTGAGCCGACCGAGGCTTCGACATTGAGTTTTTTCACCATACGACATTTGAAGTACAATGTGGTTGTGATTAGTTGGTGTGAGGTATTGTCCGCGATGGAGAGCGAGGAACTACGGCTCATGAAAAGGAGTCAGAAGATAACCACGAAGAACGTCGATTATCTCGATGGGAACACGAGCGGACAACAACCCATCCAAAGTGCCAAACGGTTCCGAAGAATCCGCAATTCCACGTTTCTTAAGCTGGTGTTAATCACGCTACCAGCTCTACTTGCCGCGGTCTTTTTCGCGGAGATCGCGATCCGGTTCTTAGGACTTGCGCCAGGTATCCATGCGATTCGTGCGAATTCACCGCAGAGTGCCTACAAGACATCCGATAACCCAATTCTTGCCTATGAACTAAAAGAAAACTACCGCGACGATAGTCCAGACTATTTCGATAGACTTCCCAGAACAAACAGCCATGGCCAAAGAGATCGGGAACGCAAATGGGCCAAGCCCACAGGCGTTCAACGCATCGTCGTACTAGGAGATTCCGTCACGGTGGGCGATGGAATCCGTGATCTAAACGACACGATTCCGAGACAACTGGAGCAATCGCTAACAGACACCAACATTGAGGTGTTGAACTTGGGCGTCGCGGGGTATTGCACAGCATCCGAAGTGGAGCTCCTCAGGACCAAGGGACTGAAGTACGCCCCAGACCTTGTCGTGGTAATCTTTGTCGAGAATGACTACCAACATGCAGATATCTTTGTAAAGGTGGAGCAAGGGGAACATGCCAAAAGGGCGATGCCAAAGCGACCGGCTGTCATCGACCAGCTGTTCGTTAATTCGCATCTTTTTCGCTCTGCCAGCCTGATAACCAACTTCTATGGCTACCGAGACCAATTTCAACCAGCTCGTCTACAGGAGATCCGCAATCTGAAGGGCTTTGACAACAACGTCCAAGAGGGACTCGTGACTTTGAATGGCTTAGCAGACGAGCATGGATTCAAAATGATGATCGCCATTTGGCCCGCCTTTACAGATTCGGAAATCCTCGACCGGCCGGTTTTTCGTGATGTCCCAGACAAGATCGTTGTCGAGAAGATTGCCGATGACGTCGGCATCCCGACGTTTCGTCTTTCGGCCTATTTTGCACAGCACTACCGCACAATGCGTTCTCAGCTTCAAGGACGATGCCCAACTCCGCGGGATGCTTACACCCTCGATGGCATGCACCCCAATACCAAAGGGGCCAAAATTGCTTCAGACGCTCTCGCCTCCATTCTGACGCTGCATCCAGATCTAGTAACCAGCGATGTCATTATTAATGGCACTCAGCCGACGCCTGACTCCCTCCGCTAACATCGCCTGACCATAGATGTCAGGATGACGAACGCATACTCGCAATTCCATTGATGAAGCACGGCGGAGAATCGAAACAAGTTTCTCCTTCAGGCTAGGTTTCCAGTCGTGCGATAGCGATCCGCTCGCGGACCCATCATGAATGCCTCGCTCCAAACATCTGGCAGCATCCCTCTACAGGTCAAATTTGATTCCCTGCGCAAGCGGTAACTGTCCTGAGTAATTCACCGTACTCGTAACGCGACGCATGTAGCTTTTCCAGGCGTCGGAGCCGGATTCTCGCCCGCCACCCGTCTGTTTCTCACCGCCGAACGCGCCGCCAATTTCGGCCCCACTGGGCCCGATATTTACGTTAACGATGCCGCAATCTGATCCCGCTGGCGAGCAAAACAACTCCGCCTCGCAGAGATCGTTGGTGAAAATCGATGAAGCCAGCCCCTGCGGTACGTCATTCTGAATCTGAATCGCCTCTTCGAGCGAATCGTAACGCAGAACATAGAGGATGGGAGCAAACGTCTCCTGTTGGACAATCGGTGCCTCAAATCCGATTTCGACGATTGCCGGTGCTACGTAGACACCGCCCGTCGGCACGTCATGATCGATCACTTCACCGGCAAAAACACTGCCGCCCTGCTCCACTGCTTGTTGCAGTGCCGCTGCCATGTTGCGAGCGGCCGTTTCGTCGATCAAGGGACCCACTAGCACTCCCGCATCAAACGGATTGCCGACCGGGAGTCGTTTGTAGACGCGTCGAAGATCGCTGACGATATTCTCGGCGATCGACGTGTGGACGATGAGTCGGCGCAAGGATGTGCATCGCTGGCCGCACGTACCGACTGCAGCGAATACGACCGAGCGCACGGTGTGTTCCAGATCAGCGTTCGGTGTAACGATGGCCGCATTATTCCCACCCAGTTCGAGCAATGATCGCCCCAAACGGGCGGCAACTGTCTGAGCCACATTTCTTCCCATCGGGATTGACCCGGTGGCCGAAATTAACGGTAGTTCCTCCGCAGCAGCCATCGCTTGACCGACCTCGGTGCCGTCGCCAATGATCAGACTCGATATACCGGGAGGCACATCTGGCATTTCGTCAATCACTTGTTGCACGATGCTCTGACAGGCGATCGCGCAAAGCGGCGTCTTCTCCGACGGTTTCCAAACGACGACGTCGCCACAAATCCACGCGATCATCGCGTTCCAAGCCCAGACGGCCACCGGAAAATTGAACGCTGAAATGACGCCAATTGGCCCGAGTGGCTGCCAGATCTCACTCAGGCGGTGTTGCGGACGCTCGCTGGCAATTGTCAATCCATACAATTGACGGCTTAGGCCGACCGCAAAATCACAGATGTCGATCATCTCTTGGACTTCACCAAGAGCTTCCTGCATAATCTTGCCTGTCTCGACCGTAACAACTGCCGCCAGGTCGTTTTTTTTGTCGCGCAGCCGGTCACCGATTCGTCGCACGAATTCGCCACGTCGCGGGGCGGGAAGCAGTTGCCAAACGCCGAAGGCGTCAACCGCCGTTTCCAAAACTGCGGACAGATCTTCTCGCCCCGCCGCATTGAACGAAGCTAACTCACTTCCATCAATGGGTGACTGAACGTTCAGTGTGTCGCCACTTCCAGCTCGCCATTTTCCGCCGCTTGAAATGGCCACGAGTTGAGTCGGGACGTTCAGTCGTTTCAAGTAAGATCGAACATCAGCCTGATTGTACTGCGTCAAAGTTTCCATCCTCCGCGTGCTGTCGATGAACAACTAGGCACGATTTCAAAACTCCATTTGTAGCACATGGCCGAGACAAGCGACCAGATGCTCAGCGTTTTCCTTGTTGAAAGGCATCGGCGGGCGAATCTTCAGCACGTTGTGTAGCGGGCCATCCGTGCCAATCAACACGCCTTGATCTCGCATGCGGTTCGCGATGAGCGTCGCTTCGACACCCGCCGGTTCGAGAATCTCTGGATCTCGCACAAGCTCGAGGCCCCAGAAGAGCCCCGAACCTCGCACATCACCGATCAGCGGAAACTCGGCTGCAAGTGCGCGAAAGCCAGCTCGCAGAACGTGCCCCGTTTCCAGGGCGCGACATTGCAAGTCTTCGTCTGTGAGCACGTCGAGCACGGCAAGTCCCACGGCACACGAAACCGTGTTGCCACCGAACGTGCTGAAGAACTCCATGCCGTTGTTGAACGCGTCAGCAATGTCGCGAGTTGTCACGACCGCCGCGATCGGGTGTCCGTTGCCCATGGGCTTGCCCATGACAACGATATCAGGCGTTACGCCATAGTCTTCGAATGCCCAAAAGTTCGTCCCGAGACGGCCAAACCCGGTTTGCACTTCGTCGGCAATCGCGATTCCACCTGCACACCGAATCGCGTCGTAGACAATAGCAAAGTACTCGGGAGGCGGGACAATCTGCCCGCCAACACTTGGGAGAGTTTCCGCGATAAATGCTGCCGGAGGATATTCCTGTTGGCTGAACTGTTGAATCAGCGCGGCCGCGTCTTCGCCATACAACTGTCCGGCGTCGTCGGCTCGGAACTTGCCACGAAACCGATCCGGCAAGGGAACTTTGTAAACCCAATTCGGTGTGCCCGTTCCACCGGGGCCGTCGTGCTTGTAGGGGCTGATGTCGATTAACGAAGTCGTGTGCCCATGGTAAGCGGCCTCCTGCACAACAATTCCGCGACGCCCGGTAGCATTTCGAGCAAGACGAATCGCCAGTTCGTTGGCCTCGCTGGCCGAGTTGACGAAGAAGCAGACTTCCAGTTCTTCTGGCATCGTGTCAGTGACGCGTCGTGCATATTCGCTTAACAACTGATGCAGGTAGCGGGTGTTTGTATTCAGCGTCTTCATTTGTCTGTGGGCAGCCGCGATCACTCGGGGATGACAATGGCCGACATGCGGAACGTTGTTGTAGGCATCTAGGTAACACCGCCCATCGGTATCAAACAGATATTGCATGCAGCCTCGAACCAAGTGCAGTGGAGTACGATAGGCTGTGCTCAAGCTCGCCGCCACATGCTGCTGACGGTTCCCCAACGCATCATTGAACTTTGCCGCTTGGCATTGGGCCTGTAGAGAACCCTCGATGCCAGCGAGGCCGACGGGGTTTGGTGAGAAAGCCGTCCAAACACTCCCCTCGCTAGCCGCAGACACCCCCGGAAAGTCGCCATCAAGTCCCAACAAATCGGTGATAACCTGCAGGTGCAGGTGCGGGGCCCAGCCACCATTCTCGTCGCTGGTACCGAGTCGCCCGAGAGACTCACCCGCGGAAACCGACTCTCCGATGGACCAACCGTCAACACTGCCTCGGCTCAGGTGTCCATAAAGGGTATAGAACGAATCACCATCTGGCGTTATGTGACGCAAAATGACAACGCCTCCATAGTCCTGATCATGATTGCGATATTCACTGGCGTAAACTTCGCCGGCAATCGGCGCAAAAACGTCGGAGCCGGCAGGTGCGAATAAATCGATGCCCAAGTGGACCGTTCGACGTTCGGCCGTCTCGCCGACAACCGCGTCTCTATCGCAAGGATGATCAAACCGAACGGAAGTGTAGATCAAACGCCGTTCGTCGTAGCGTCCGATGACAAAACGTTTGTTGGTTTCGATCGGTGCCCGTCGCGCCAACGCCGCCGCCTCGCTGTCATTCTTGTCTGCAAAAGCCTCCGAGCGGCAACTTGCGACGCTCAAGTCGACGACCTCACAATTGTGCTCGTCCAGGCGTGTGCCCATGACCGGTCGAAACTGACCTTCCTGACTCGATATCCATCTGACGATGTTGATCGACTTTGCGTTGGGTTGCATCTCGCACGCCGCACGCAATCGAGCTTCTACAAAGCCTGGATTCAACTCACTTAACAGGGGAAGTGTGCGGCGAATGGGTTCTTGACTGATCGACAGATACAAATCGTCCGGCCGTTCAAGCTGTTGACGGGCACTCATGCAGACACTGACGCAGAGTCGAAGCAAAACCAGCTCGAACAAGCTCGCCACTTCGACTTCCTCGAGCGGCAACACACGGTGATAGGCGGCGACCAACTCGCAGGCCGCGTTCAGCGGATCGGGGCGGCGACACGCGATGTAGGCAATGGCAACCGCAAGTTCTCCAACCAGGTAGGACCTTGCCAAGTCGCCGAAGTCGATCAGCCCCGCGACAAACCTCTCTCCGTGCGTATCGCGTGTATCGGACACAATGATGTTATGGTCATTGGCATCGTTGTGTATCGTTGCCAGTCGCAGTTCGGTTCGCCGCACATCCAGCGACCGCCCGATGCGTTCTGCCAATCGAACTACCAACGCTTGGGTGGTTTGGTCCGAGATTTGGTGGGCATGGTCGCGAACGACACGCAACCCATTCAGCAGATTCCAATCGAAGTCGCGGTGCAACACGGGATCGTCGAAGCCATGCAGTGCTTGGTCCATTTGAGCCAATTTCTGGCCCAGGTCCGCTAACAGGCTTGGCGAGGGTCTACGAAGATTCGCCAAAGGCGTACCAGGTAAGAAGCCAACCGTCCGGAAAACGTATTCGTTGTTATCCAACGAAAGGCTGGCGACCCGCTCACCCCCTTCGGTCAGCAGCGTTTGCGGCACGAAATCGAGCGACTTGAGTCGTTCCAACGCCTTGACCTGAGCCGCCAAGAACGCATGTGGTTCGCTGGGGTTGCAGACTTTGAATACAAACCGTCGGTTATTCTGTAAATGAACCAGGAAATTCTGATCACGTTCACCGGGTAGGGATTCCATCCCCGACGGTTCAAGTCCGTACAACTCGTTAAAGACGGCGGCAGCTTGTGAAGGATCTAGCTTCGGTTGTCTTGAAACAGAGGACATCTCAACACTAATCGGTTTGGCTGATGCAATCGATCGAACACCTTGTCGTTCCTTGGAGTGCTCCGACTTGTCGGAACTTTCGTTTGGAACGAGGTGAGGTGTCGACAAAATTTATACTATTTTTCGCGTCGGCGATGAAGCGAAAGCGGTGACAAGTCACCGCACTCCAAAAACACTCACCTGGCTGTACGTTTCTGTGCAAAAAGCCACTTCAAGAACACCGGCTCCGGATCGCATCGATCACTGCTTAACTCCGTACTTCCGTCATCACCGCCGGCGATCATTTTGTCGGAAACGCCGTGTCCGCCACCCGCCCAAGTGGTTAGTTTCATGTTGCCGCCGAGTTTTTTCAGCTCGGCAAATAGTTTCCGGTCGCGTTCGATTGGGCACACCTTGTCATTGTCCCCGTGAAAAGCCCAAATCGGAATTTCCTTAATCACTGAAGCTTTGATAAATGATCCAGTCCGGTGGCGACCGCTTCCGGCAGAAGGTGCGGCAGCTGCAAAATAACCTGGATCAACCTGAATCAAAATGTAGGAACCATGCCCTCCCATGGAATGACCCATGATATAAATCCTGTCCATGTCCACTGCAGGTAATGTCGCAATGACTTTCTTGATTTGCTTGAGATGTTCCTCATCCCATAAGCGGTTGGACTGAGGAGCAAGCACATAGCAGGGGTAATCAGTACGAGTTTTTCTTTCTGCGAGTTGCTTGTTCCAAATCTTGAGTTGCTTATTGTTCTCTGTTCCTTTGCCGCCGGCGCCATGCAATGAAACAATGAGCGGGTAGCTCTTGTTGGAATCGAACCCCAGTGGCTTCATGAGCCGATACGGCATTTTGTCGTCGGCATGTGGCTCATACAGATCGCCCCATCTTACTAAAGCACCTCTGCCAGTAGTTTGTGCATGACTGAGGGCGGGGATCATCAGGAGTGCCAAAGCAAGCCATGTGAATGTCTGTCGAGTTGGCATCGTTGTCATTCCTTCATTTGTCGTCTGCACGATTGCGATTGTAGACTGTCGCGCCGATTGCCCCAAACACACGTCTCGCTGTTTGATTTCGATGCCCAGTGAGACCTTGGCCCCACTGGGCATCCATTCAGCTACGACCCAATGATCCACTCTATCGACTTGGCTCAAACGTCGAAGCGATCAAGATTCATCACCTTGTCCCA
>DUDC01000111.1:0-7271 GCA_012959465.1 Planctomycetaceae bacterium | reverse complement strand
CGCCGACTCCGAGTCGTCACACGCATAGAATTCCGCGATGGCTCGAAGCTGGGAGTTCGAACCAAAGACGAGGTCAACGGCAGTTCCCGTGCACTTAATCTCGCCCGTCCCGCGATCGCATCCCTCGTACAGGTGCTCGCCCGTGGAGGAGACTTGCCACTTGGTGTTCATGTCGAGAAGGTTCACAAAGAAATCATTGGTCAATGTCTCTGGCCGATCGGTAAAGACGCCGAGCTCGGACTGCCCGACGTTTGCGTTCAGGGCCCGCATGCCGCCTACTAGCACGGTCATCTCAGGAGCGGTTAGTGTCAGCGCGTGCGCCCGATTCACCAGCAGCTCCTCTCCAGTTCTCGAATGTCCCTCTCGGACGTAGTTGCGGAACCCGTCTGCGGTCGGTTCGAGCACAGCAAACGACTCCACGTCGGTTTGCTCCTGCGACGCGTCCGTTCGCCCCGGCGAGAAGGGAACCTGGACGTCGTGCCCGGCCTTCTTGGCAGATTCCTCGACGGCCGCGCACCCGCCTAAAACGATCACATCAGCGAGCGAGACCATTTTGCCATTGGACTGGGAACTGTTGAAGTCATTCTGAATCTCCTCCAGGGTCACCAGTACTTTCCCCAGTTCGGCCGGGTTGTTCACTTCCCAATCCTTCTGCGGTGCGAGGCGGATCCGCGCCCCATTCGCTCCACCACGTTTGTCGGTGCCACGGAACGTTGCCGCCGACGCCCAGGCGGTCGAGACCAGTTGCGAAATGGACAGCCCTGATACGAGTATTTTGCCCTTCAGTTCAGCGATGTCCTGCTCGGCAATCAATTCATGAGTGACGTCGGGAACAGGGTCTTGCCACAACTGTGGCTCTGGAACCAACGAGCCGAGACAACGCGTGCTGGGCCCCATGTCGCGGTGCGTCAGCTTGTACCAGGCCTTGCCGAAGGCATCGGCAAACTCCGCCGGGTTCTCGTGAAAACGCTTCGAAATCGGCCCATAGATCGGGTCCATCTTTAGCGCGAGGTCGGTCGTAAACATCATGGGGGCGTGCTTCTTCGACGAATCGTGAGCATCCGGCACGGTGCCCAGGGCAGATGCATCGGTGGGAGTCCACTGCGTCGCACCCGCTGGACTCTGCACCTGCTCCCACTCGTAGCCGAACAGGTTGTCAAAGAAGTTGTTGTCCCACTTCACTGGGTCGGTCGTCCACGCACCCTCCAACCCGCTGGTGATTGTATCGCCAGCATTGCCGCTGCCAAAGCTGTTCTTCCAGCCGAGGCCTTGTTCCTCGAGGCCAGCACCCTCGGGTTCGGGACCAACGTATTTGTCCGCATCGGCAGCACCATGGGCTTTGCCAAACGTGTGTCCGCCAGCAATGAGCGCAACCGTCTCCTCGTCATTCATGGCCATGCGACCAAACGTCTCTCGAATATCTCTGGCTGCCGCGAGCGGATCCGGCGTACCGTTCGGCCCCTCCGGATTCACGTAAATCAGGCCCATCTGGACGGCACCGAGAGGATTCTCGAGTTCCCTGTCACCCGTGTAACGCTCGTCGCCAAGCCACGTGGTCTCAGGCCCCCAGTAGATGTCCTCTTCGGGCTCCCAGACGTCCTCGCGCCCGCCAGCAAAACCGAACGTTTTGAATCCCATCGACTCCAAGGCACAGTTACCCGTAAAGATCATCAGGTCGGCCCACGAGATTTTTCGGCCGTACTTCTGTTTGATCGGCCAGAGCAACATGCGTGCCTTGTCGAGGCTCACATTGTCGGGCCAACTATTAAGTGGCGCAAAGCGGAGTGTGCCGGAGGCTGCGCCACCGCGGCCGTCGTGGATGCGGTACGTGCCCGCGCTGTGCCACGCCATCCGAATGAAGAGCGGTCCATAGTGACCGTAGTCGGACGGCCACCAATCTTGCGATGTCGCCATCAGATCATTGATGTCGCTCTTCAGCGCGTCCAGTTCGAGTGCCTTGAACTCCTCAGCGTAGTTGAAATCCACGCCAACTGGTTCTGACAGGGAAGAGTTCTGGTGAAGAATCTTCAAGTTCAACTGATTCGGCCACCAGTGTTGGTTCGCCGTGGCACCGACCGCTGTGTGTCTATGAGATCCGCCCAACACTGGGCATTTGGTTTCGGTCGCCATATTCTCTCCGATCGTTTATGTGATTTTTTTCTAACCTTTTCTGTATACAGTGATTCTGTATACAGTGACCATGAATCCTTGGAAAGTGGTGGTGCACATCCCCCGAATAAGACCTACTCGACCTAATCAATCGCGACGGCGGGCGAGGTCATTGGGCCCGCGCGATGTGCCTTCGTCGGAGACAACGTCAAAGGAGGCCAAGTCACCGACGAAATGGACACGATGGCCGCCGAGCCCGCTTGGTTTGGTTATTCACCGGGTGACCAGGGGACTCAGAATTTCTAATGATACGGCAGGTATTGGGTTGAACGCATGATCTCGCCGCGATAGTGGTCTGTCACATCCAGCCCGTCGTTTGCACTACCCTGCCATGCCGTACTAACCTTTCGCAGCAGCTAAGACAGCGTTGTAGTTCGGGTGCTCAGCGACCTCCTTTACGTATTCAACGTACGTCATCTTCCCGTCAGGATTTACGACAAAAACAGCGCGGGCCAGACAACAGTCGAATGGTCCACTGGAAATCAGCACGCCGTAATCTTCACCAAACTTCGCTGACCGATGGGCACTCAGCGTGGTGACATTTTCCACACCCTCGCTCCCGCACCATCGTTTTTGTCCGAACGGCAAGTCGGTACTGACGACGAGCACTTCGACATCCGCCATGTCCTCCGCTTGCTCATTGAACTTCTTTGTCTCAGCGTGGCAAACCGGTGTGTCGAGTGAAGGCACGGTTGCAATGATAAGAGTTTTTTCCGCGAATGAGCTTCGCGAGACTTCTTCGAGGGCGTTGTTTTGGAGAGTGAATTCCGGGGCGGCATCACCGACCTTTAACTCCGGCCCTGCCAAATCGGTAGGCGTCCCCTTCAATGTGATCGCTCCAGTGCGCGTCATTACCATCGGCCAGATCCCTCGTCCGTGTAGAACTCGTTTGCGTATTTCCAAAGAGGGTCAAGTATAGCCAATCCTGTGATTCGTTACATCCGGCCAATCGTCGCCCATTTTATTTCGCCCGATCATTCGAGCATGTTGGCAACGTGGTTAATTAATTGGTAAAACCTGCTCCAAAGGCGAAGCGATGCCAAGTCACCGCACTCCAAAAATAGTCATTCTTGTTTGGCCGGTTGCCGAATTATCGGCAGTTCGTATTCCTCCCCCAGCATGATGGCGGCCAGGTCCTGCGCTACTTTTCCCGGATTAACGGGAGGCACATTGCAGAGTACGACGACGCACAGTTTCTCGTCAGGATATCGAAGGATGTGTGAGCGAAACCCGTTGATACCGCCGCCGTGGCTGATCGTCTTTCGACCAGACTTCGTTCGGACGCCCCAACCGTAGGCATACCCGTTTTTCTCGGGCGTGAACATCTTTTCGTAGCGATCCTCGGAAATCAACTCTCTACGTCGCAACGCTTGATCCCAGCGGTTGAGATCTTCGACAGTGGAGTACAACGCTCCAGCCGCGTAGGGTTGAGACATATCGAGATAGGCGTCATGAACGATGCTATGCGACCGACGTAGGTAACCCGAAGCGCGGTGCTTGAGTACCGTGCGAAAACGGTCATACCCCGTGTCGTGTAGTTTAAGCGGCTCACAGATTTCTTTGCGAATGAACTCATCGTAGGAGACGCCCGACGCTTTCTCAACAATCGTACCCAAGAGAAAGTAGCCCGAGTTGCTGTATTCATATTCTTCGCCGGGTACAAAACTCAGGGGCTTCTCTTTGAATCTCGCCACCATTTGATCAATTGATTGCGCCAACATCATATCGCGCCGATACTCGGGCATGCTGGTGAAGCTGGGGACACCCGATGTGTGCGTGAGAAGATGGTGAATGGTCAGGTCGCCCCATGCCTCAGGCGCGTCGGTGATGTACTTGGTAATGCAATCCTCGACCTTCAACTTGCCACGTTCTTCCAACAGCATCACGGCCATCGCCGTGAATTGTTTTGTGATCGAGCCAATCCTGAACTTGGTATTTGGCGTGTTGGGGATGTCGTGTTCAAAATTTGCCATTCCGTAACCGCTTTTAAATACGGTTTCATTGTCCTTGCAAACCAGCACAGAGCCGTTAAATTTCTCGACCCTGACGCAGGCGTCCATGTAGCGAGCGAGGTCGGCATCCGCTTCGTTTGCATCTGCCGCCGGAATAGCGAGAACGCTGATGAAAAGTAAAAGTAGAACAGACACATTCGCCTTAATTGACATTGCGAATCATCCTTAGAAGTTTGTGCTAAGTAGCTCAAAATGGCTCTGGAGAACTATCATTTCACGTTCTGGTGGCACGGTCATCATCTCGGCCGAAAAGCCAAATTCCCAAGTTAACGCAAAAATCAAAAACCACAACAAGCCAGGGTTCGGGCCACCGGCCTGGACTAATGACGCTAGAATGTAATGCAACAGACGAAGATCTAGTATCTCCCACGCGCACTTTTGATTTGTACCGCCCGCAACTCACCGGCTCGAAGTCGCAGGAATTACCATGCTCATGAAATCCGCCATCTCGGCCCTTACTCTTATAGCGATCGTCTCGCTGCCCGCACTTGCCGAAACTAAGAAACACGACTTTGAGGGCGCTGCAACTGCCGAAATCTACAAGAGAGCATCGGGGGATGGCCTCTGGATTTACCGTTTCGACCCCGCGGGACACACGCCAGCAAAAGACGAGCGACCGGCGGTGGTCTTCTTTTTCGGTGGCGGCTGGAATGGAGGGACGGTCACGCAATTCGAGCAGCACGCGACGTACCTTGCTTCCCGCGGTATGGTCGCGTTTGTGGCGGACTACCGCGTGAAGAGCCGACAGAAGACCGCACCGGATGCCTGTGTTGCCGACGGAAAATCCGCGATCCGTTGGGTGCGAAAAAACGCCAAACGGCTGGGCATCGATGCCCAACGCATTGCCGCAGGTGGCGGTTCAGCCGGCGGGCATGTCGCGGCGACCACCGGGATCTGCGATGGGCTGGATGCCTCGATCGAAAAAGATTCAACAGTCAGTTCCAAAGCTGACGCGCTGCTCCTGTTTAATCCAGTTTACGACAACGGCCCGAAAGGATACGGCCACAACCGCGTGAAACAGTGGTTTCCCGCGATCTCACCGGCGCACAACATCACGAAAGACGATCCGCCCACGATCGTTTTCCTCGGATCCAAAGACTCACTGATTCCGGTTGCGACCGCGAAGAAGTTCGACGCCGACTTGAAGAAGGCCGGCGTTAGATCCCAGTTGTGGATTTACGAAGGTCAGGCCCATGGCTTTTTTAACGAACGCAAGAGTCAGGAATCATTCCTCGATACCGTGCTAAAAATGGATGCCTTTCTCGTATCACTTGGCTGGATCGAGGGGAAAGCCGACGAAGCAAAACTGAACTCGCTCCTGAAAAACGCGAAAAAGGCCAAGTGACGCAACAATGGGCATTCGTCCGCTAGCGGGCGTGGCCGGTATTCTTACCATCACCTACCGGGGCGATGGTTAACGACGTAGGAGCGGAACATTGAGTCGTCTTACACCTCAACGAGTCTTGCAACTCGTAGCCGTCGTATTTCTCGCAGTGACCGGCATGACTGGTGCTGCGGACCAGGTGCCCGGAACTGCTATCGTGGATACGCACGTGCATCTGTGGGATCTCCAACGACCGGCAGGCATCTACTGGATATCGAACGACGACAAAGTTCTCTATCGGTCGTTTCTTCCAAAGGATCACGAACCGATCGCGCAGTCAAACAATGTTCGCGCAATTGTCGTCGTTCAGGCAGGGCAAAGCTTGCCCGACAATCAGTGGAACCTGGACATTACTGCCCACAACAAGCAGCTCTATCGCGGCGTTGTTGGCAATCTCTCCGAAGTCATTGGCACCGATCAATTCAAGCCGCTCTTTGAATCACTGTGTAAGGACGAGCGGTATGTTGGCTATCGCCTGTCGGGACGCTACCAGGAGGAGTTATCCGCTGCTTTTTTTCGCGACTTGCGACTCACCGCCGAAAAAGGCAAGACCGTCGATTTCCTGGTCGGCAGGTACACGTTGAAAGATATAGCGAAAGTCGCTCACCGCGTACCGAATCTTAAAATTATTCTCGATCACTTCGGCAATGTGCGGCTGGACGACAAACCGCTGGATCCCGAGTGGGTAAAGGAGTTGCGTGGCGTCGCCAATTTCAAGAACGTGTACTGTAAGGTCTCGGCGATGTACGGCCGAGTGAAAGAAAAGCCCGCACCGCGCGATATCAGCTTTTACAAGCCCGTGCTCGACCTGGTGTTCGGTTGTTTTGGCGAAGACCGTCTGGTATTCGGAAGTGATTGGCCAGTAACACGCACGTCTGGCGACTACGCCTCCGTAGTGAAACTCACCAGAGCATACCTCGACAACAAAGGAGGCCCCGTCTCTGAAAAGCTGTTCTCTCGAAACGCGATTCAGTTTTACGGAATCAAGTAGCCAAAAGTCGAAGCATGAAGCAAGTTGACCGAGTCCCCGCGTGCGACCGTTTTTCCAAACGCGCCGAATTTTTCCGAGAGTCATTTTAGCGGATGAGATGCCCAAACGCCATGAATCGATTGATACGTCTGATGGTTGTCTTTGCCGAAGTGGAAGAACTGTGACCCAGGTTCTAACAAGGCCGGATATTGAAGGATCTTATTCCTACAAACCGTCATCCGTTGGCTTGACCGATTGACGAATCGGTTCGATGTCCAAAAGAAATAGACTGAGCCCGTGGGTTGCCGCAACCAGTTTTCCGTCGCGACCGTGGACGGCCAAATCGAACGTCGTCGCCGTGGGCAACGTACGGCAAAGTGATTCCCATTTTGCCCCGCCGGTAGTCGACGCATAAATGCCGAGATCGGTGCCGACGAATATAAGATCTTTTGTCTTCGGATCTTCGGCCAGTGCATTCGCGGACTCAGGCGGCAAATTGCCAGCCAGCGATTTCCAACTTTCACCAAAATCGACAGACAAATATACGTAGGATGCCGAGTCGTGGTCTGACTTCCCGGATAACACGACATAAATACGGTCCGAATCATGAACCGAAAGAACAATGTCGCGAATTGTTTTGGGGGGCAAGCCTTTACCAGCCGGTTTCCAAGTTTTGCCTCCGTCGGACGTCAATTGGATTCGGCCACGTCCACCACCTGCGACCAAACGTGCTGGG
>DUDC01000110.1 GCA_012959465.1 Planctomycetaceae bacterium | reverse complement strand
CGATGAAAAGCGCGATCCCGATGCTCCCTTCTTCCTCAATATCTGGTTCAACGAACCCCACGCCGTCGTCGCGGCCCCCGATGAACTCGTCTCTCAGTACGGCGCGCTCAACGATCAAGCCGCCATCTACAGCGGCACAGTCGCCAACACCGATCGAGCCATCGGACGCCTCCTGGCAAAGCTCAAAAAACTCGGCGAGTTGGACAACACCATCATCCATTACTCCTCTGACAACGGCAGTTACCGCCGGGATCGGGTCGGAAAACTGCGTGGGTCAAAGGGCTCACACTTTGAAGGCGGCCACCGTGTCCCGGGTATATTCTACTGGAAGGACGGGATTCCCGGCGGCCGCGTCGAGGAAGAGCCTGCTGGCGCGGTCGATCTCCTCCCCACGATCTGCGGCCTGGCCGGCATCGATCACCCCAAGCAGAAGCCTCTCGACGGCTCCGACCTCACGCCATTGCTGACCCGGTCCGGAAAGTTCGAACGGCATCAGCCTCTCTTCTGGATGAACGGAACCACCATGGCGCTTCGAATGGGCGACTACACTTTATTGGCCCCCGGGACGACGAAGCTTCCCTATGACAGCGTCACCATCAATCGCCTCCTGAATCAGACCAAAGCAGCCCTCGGGGATGACCTCGAAAAAGAACTGGGGGGATTGGATCTGCGTTCCCGCATGTTCAACGGCAGATTCGCCAATCCCGAAGCCGATCGACTACGCAATCAATTTCGGGCCATGTTTTACTTCAATGAAGCTGCGATCCCCCTCATGAAAAAAGGAAGTGTCAATCAGGTTGAACTCTACAACCTCGCAAACGACCTGAGCCAGGAGACCGACATCTCGGCTGAGAAACCCGAGATCGTCGCCCGAATGAAAGGCCAACACCATCTATCAAAGTGTCATGGCCGATGGCCCGGAATGGCTCACACCCGAGGAACTGGCCGCCGCGAAGCAACCTCAGGGAAACGCACCTCAACCGGCTGCTGTCGGGACATCGAGTTCAAAGACCGCGGACCTCTTGGCTCGCATCGACAAGAATCCCCTTCCAGACGGCTATCAGGGAAGCCGCCACCAGCCTTACGTCGATCGCATCATGGCCGGGCTCAAACCCGAACAACGCGCCCGGGTCGGCCAGCTTTGGAAAGAAAAGCGCCGCCTCGATCCTGACATGCCCAATCCGGGAGCCTCCTTCGTCAGGATTCTCACTCACGTCGCCGAAGGTGCAGGCGAGGCAGATCCCGCCGGTAACCCCTCCGGCGCGAAGACACCAGCCCGCAACAGTTCTGGTCAAAAGGTTCGGCCGTCCCACGAACCGAAAGTCTCAGCGGCTTCCACTGCCAACACCTCCCAAAAACGCCCGAACGTCGTCGTGCTGCTGGCTGACGATCTGGGCTACCGCGACATCGGTTGCTACGGCGGACCGGTGAAAACGCCGACCTTGGACGAGCTGGCTGCGAAAGGCGTCCGCTTCACCGATTTCTACGCCGGGGCGGCCGTTTGCGGGCCTTCCCGTGCCGTGTTGTTGACGGGACGCCATCATGCACGCGCGGGCATCTACGGCAATGTGATTTTCGACTCGCTGCAGAAACCGCACTTGCTTCGGCGCGAGGTCACCCTACCCGAAGTGCTCAAGAAACACGGATATGGAACGGCTCATTTCGGAAAATGGCACTTGGGAATGCCTACCGGTGACGTGAAGAAGCCGACACCCGCCGAACATGGTTTCGACTACTGGTTCGGCATGAACAGCGGAGCCCAACCCAGCCACAAGGACCCCGTGAACTTCCTTCGCAACGGTAAACCAGTTGGGAAGATGGAAGGCTATTCCTGCCAGATCGTCGTCGACGAGGCGATCTCCTGGCTGGATGACAATCGTGATCCAGAAGCGCCGTTCTTCCTGAACCTTTGGTTCCACGAACCCCACGACCGTGTTGCCGCACCGGATTCGATCGTTTCTCAATACGGGGATGGGAACGATCAGGCCGCGGTCTACTCCGGGACGATCGACAACACCGACCGCGCCATTGCTCGCCTGCTCGACAAGTTGAAGGAAGTCGATTCGCTCGAGAACACTTTGATCTTCTACACATCCGACAACGGTAGCTATCGCGATGATCGCAACGGCAACCTTCGTGGTAGAAAGGGCTCCAATTTTGAAGGTGGCATCCGAGTCCCCGGCATCTTGTGTTGGCCGGGGACCATCAAGGGCGGGCAGGTCGAGCACGAACCGGCTGGAGTCGTCGATCTGCTGCCGACGGTCTGTGGTCTGCTCGGAATCGACAAGCCCGAGGGCGTCCATCTCGACGGTTCAGATATCTCGCCGTTGCTCACCGGCCGTAACAACGCGTTTGCTCGGCACCAACCGCTCTACTGGCATCTGCCTTCAAACAACCCGTCCCTCGCAATCCGAGACGGAAACTATTCGATGGTTGCCTATCGCGACTACGAATTTCCGAGAGACAGGCAAGCCATCAAAAAGGTGGAGAAGCAAATCGAAGAAGTCTTGAGGAAGGCCAATAGCACGGAACTTGTCCCTTGGGTTGAGCGGACCGATTTTTTCTACAAGAAGTTCAAGAACAGGGACGCTGAACGACTTCGTGGCGAGTTCATGCGTTTGAACGTGTTTCAGGACTCATGGATCCGTGTCCTCAAGTCGGGCAGCTACCATCGGTTTCAGTTGTTTGATCTGGTGGCGGATCCGACACAGAAGGTGGATGTGTCGAAGCAATACCCCGAAGTGTTCTCACGACTCAAACGTCAGTTACTCAAGATCAATGCAAGCGTGATGGCCGAGGCGCCCGACTGGAATCGTCAGTAGTGCCTGGCGGGGTTGCCCAAAACGAATGCTCGGCAATCCCGAATTGAATCCAAGTAGTTTACGAAATAAATCTAGCGAGCCCCTAATGCGATCAATTCTGCTCTGCTGCAGTTGCCTTTATTTGACCTCGCTGGCTGCGTCTTGTCAGCTTTGGGGCGCCCCAAAGACCAACGTCATCCTGATCATGGCCGATGATATCGGCTACGAATGCTACGGCGCTTACGGCGGTACATCCTACAAAACACCGGTACTGGACCGCATGGCTTCTCAGGGGATGCGATTTGATCATGCCTATTCCAACCCAGGGTGTACGCCCAGCCGGGTTAAGATCATGACCGGGCTAAGTAACGTTCGCAATTACGCCGCGTTCGGAATCTTAAGGCGGAGTGAGCGGACGATTGGACACATGATGAATGAGGCGGGGTATCGAACCGCCATCGCGGGCAAATGGCAATTGCTGGGGACCGATCATTACCCTGAACAAACTCGCCGTAAGGGTTCGTGGCCCCAGGATACAGGGTTCCAGCATCATTGCCTGTGGCAGGTTGACAAGGGCGGACCGCGTTTCTGGGGTCCGGTCATCACCATCGACGGCAAGACTCAACAATTTGAAAAGGATGTCTTTGGGCCCGACATCTATTGTCAGTTTCTGTTGGATCGCATGGACGAGTACCAGGACGAACCGTTCTTTCTCTACTATCCAATGGCGTTGGTTCATTGGGAACACGATTCAACAAAGGAAGACCCGATTCAGTTCATCCCCACTCCCCACAGCGCGGACCGAAACAACACAAACCAACAAGAAAACTTCGCCGACATGGTTTCCTACATGGATACGATTATCGGTCGCATTGTCAACAAGACGGTTGAGCTGGGAATTACAGACCGCACGCTGATTCTTGTCACCGGAGACAACGGAACGTACAGATCGATCAAGTCCAGAATCGGCGACAAAGTGATCGTGGGCGGCAAAGGCAGGCCTACCGACGCCGGCACTCACGTCGCATTGATCGCCTATCAGCCAGGCACAGTTGCAGCCGATCGGGTTTGCAAGTCCGTCGTCGACTTCTCCGACTTTGCGCCAACGATTGCCGAAGCAACCGGCACCGAACCACTGTCTCCCACCGATGGGCGCAGTTTCTTTCCGCAGCTATTGGGCAGTAAAGGGAACCCGAGGGAAAACATCTTCATCTACTACTGCCCCAATCCGGAGAGAAGTAAGCCGTTGCGATTTGTTCGCAATGAGCGCTGGAAGTTATATGGAGACAACCGGCTGTTCGACGTCGCCAATGACGTTTTGGAGAAAAAACCAGTCACGGGGCCGGCGTCGGAGGGAATTCGCAAACAACTTCAAGCAGCGCTCGACCAGATGCCAAGTGAAGGTCAGTCATTGATGAAGTTTGATTAGGGGCAGCGGCCAGTAATATCAGACCGAACGTCTGTAATCGAGAATCACCTTCCGACACCTTTTACACGCCACCATGGAAATCACATGAACCCACTATTCAGTCGCATAATCTGTCTGGTCATCTGCACGCTGGTTTCGAATTCGGCCTGTGCACAGCAGCGCCGGCCCAATGTCATCATTCTGCTGGCCGATGATCTGGGTTCAAAGGATCTCGGCTGTTATGGCGGACCGGTTAAGACGCCGGTCCTCGATTCACTGGCGGCGCGAGGGGTCAAGTTCACTGACTTCCATGCTGGGGCGGCAGTCTGTTCGCCGTCGCGGGCGACCCTCATTACCGGAAGGCAGAATCTCCGCACCGGCATTTACGGCGTCCTGCAGGATCACTGGCACAACATGCATCTACTTGAACGTGAAGTGACGATCGCGGAAGTCCTGCAACAGGCCGGCTATGGAACCGCCCACTTCGGCAAGTGGCACATCGGGATGACCTCAGGCAATCG
>DUDC01000109.1:8746-28367 GCA_012959465.1 Planctomycetaceae bacterium | reverse complement strand
ACAAAAAAAGGCACCGCCAGTCACTGACGGTGCCGAGTGGAGGCGGCGGGTATCGAACCCGCGTCCCGAGAAGGATCCATAAGAGCTTCTACGTGTGTAGTCGACTATTGAGTTTCACCTGTCAGGGTGTCAGTCGACACACCGCCTAGTCAGGCTATCCGAAAACGGTTTTTAACTTCGAACGTATTCGGCGTGGTTCAAAGCGAGCTGAAATTGGTGACCGGTTTTTGGAACTCTTCAGCAAAATTCCGCAACCGGGGCAACCTATTCCTAGGCGGCCATTGCGAGACTATTCTCGGCAAGTAAATATGTGGTCAGCTTTTAACGTGGCCAACTGACCAACCACGACACGCAACCCATATTTCAACCGTCCGGTCGATTCCAATTCGCCCCCCGTGAAAAGGTTGTTACAGACTTCTTATTCTACGTTCCGATGGCCGCGTTTCAAGGCGAAGTAGTCGATACGAGTCAGGCCAGCCCGCGATCGGTTGCAGAAAATACACTGTTTCACCGGCCCAGCAACTCGGGCATTCGATCCAAGTTATAGACGGCTACGGCGATCCCCACTGGAATGCACCAATAGGCGAAATACTGAAGCTTGCCGTGTTCCAACCAGCGGACGAGCCACGACAGTGAGACCAAGCCGACGATGAACGACACACCCATGCCCATCAACAGTAGGGGCCAAGGCGTCGACATTTCGGCGCCCTTGAGTAGCTTGGCCGTTTCGAGGACGCCGGCGCCGCCGATGGCGGGTATCGCCAACAAGAACGAAAACGTCGCCGCCGATTCCGCCGTGAGTCCCAATTTTAGCCCAGCTGAAATGGTCGTTCCACTGCGTGACAGCCCCGGCAAGACAGCGAACGCCTGGCTGGTCCCGATCACGAGCGCCTGCCACCAGCCGAGCTGTTGGTAGGTGTCCGTGCCCGTCTGTTGGCGACTGGCCCAGATTAAGATCAGCCCGGTGACCGGTAGCAAGCAACCAGCCAAGAATGGATTCTCCAGCCAGTGGTCGGCCCATAGTTTCAGGGGAAGGCCTATAAATACTACCGGAAGAGTCCCCAAAACGATGAGAGGTATGATCCGGCGGTCCTCATTGAGCAAGCGAAGGATCTTTCGCCAATAGAAGACGAAGATCGAAAACAACGTTCCCACATGGAGCACAATGTTGACGTCGCCCAGATCCAGTTGCTCATCGTTACCGAGTAAATCGCCCAGGATGACCAAGTGGCCACTGGAACTGATCGGCAGAAACTCGGCGATTCCCTGTACCACCGCCAAAATCAGCAATATGGGCCAGACTGTCACAAAGGGAGCCTCCGAAGTCTGAATCGTGCGTGCACAACATGATTGTTCAAAAAAACATCCCCAAAGCGTGGTGGGGACCGAATCTGAACGGAATGCCAGCACGATGGAACCGTACGTCGTGAAGAGATCGTTCGAGCACGGCTGTCACGGATTTTGGGGATTTCGGCGTGATTGTAGCGTTCGAGTGCCGATCCCCCCTAGGCTGATTCGCCCCTTTTGGCGTATCATGTGACACTTCGTCGCCGTCACCGCAGGATGGGCTGGACCATCGACATGAGTCGGTCGTATCGGCGACCCGTCGCGATTGTGGATGTAGCCGCCTGTAGGCGGACTAAACATCACTGTTGGTCGGCGAGTGTCATTATTATCGTCAACCGACTGATGCAACGCATGGGTAGCCTGTTGCGTGACGTTCTCGGCCGTCATCTACATGGGCGAAACGGACATTCGAACACTTGTTTAAACCTGAGAATAACCCGGAGGAATTGATGTATCGAAATCTGAGCCCCCAACTGTTAGGCCTCGCCGCCCGACAAAGTGAGTTGATTGAGCTTGTATTGACCTACGGCTTCCGGGGACTGGACATCGACATGTCCGATCTACTGAATCGGGCGACTTCGGGCGGCCTCGACTCGGCCACCTGCTACTTGAAAAGTGGCGGAGTTGAGATCGGGACGTTTGATCTCCCCATCGACTTGAGTGTCCCAGATGCCGAATTCCAAACGGCGTTGGAACAGCTGCCCATGTTGCTTGAGCTCTGCGAGAGCCTCAAAGTAACGCGCGCGGTTGTCACTTTGCGAGCGACTAACGAACAGCGGTCCTTCCAAGAGAACTTCGAGATTCATCAAACGCGACTTTCCACGCTGGCGACAAAATTTGAAGAACACGGTATTCGCATTGGGCTAGCTTTCCAAGCTGCTCATGACTTGCGTGACGACGCCAACTACGAATTCGTCAACACGGTCGAGAAGCTGCTGGCTTTTCAGCAGACCGCTGGCCAAGCAACAGGAATCGTGTTGGACACGTGGGACTGGATTGTCGGCGGTGGGACGATCGAACAGATCCGCGCGTTGACCAAAGATCAAATCGTCGCCGTGCGAATCAGTGACCTCGCGGCGGGTGCGGCATTAGAATCCGCCAAATCAACGGACCACATTTTACCCGTTGCCGACGGGCAGGTCCCGATCCAGAACGTGCTTGATCATCTAAAGGAAATCGAATACGACGGGCCTCTCAGCGTTTATGCATCGCCCGAAGCGTTTTCTGGATTCAAACGCGACAAGACGGTCGAGTTGATCAAAGGTCTCCATCAGGCCATCGAAAATGGTACCTGTCCAGTGGTTGAGGAGCCGGCGAGTGAAGAGGTAACAGAGGATCAGGAAACGGCTGACGCCAGCTGATTCGAAGTTTCCATTTTCTATCCGACAAAATCAGCGTGCTTGTATTGCTGGCTTCGCATTTGATTTCAGACGGAGTTGCCGCCCGGTTTAGCGAATCGCCTGGCAATCGTTGAGCCAATTGGCCTCGTGACCCAGTCTCTTCAGGTCATCGACGAAGCTCTGCGACCCGTGGTAACAGTAGATTCGGCGGGGTTTCACCCGTTGAACGGTCTCCAGCAGATCATCGTAATCCGAGTGATCTGACATAGGAAAACTGTAACGCGCACTACCGATCCGCTTGTGACCTTTTTGAGCTGCCCAGCCGGTCACAACCAACTCCTCACACGGCTGGGGCATGGAGTGCAGGCGTGAGTGGCGAGAGCCGTGGGGCGGATAGAGAACCACATGTCCGCTCGGTACCTGGTCGCCCACAACCGAGTAGCTTCCGACGTCACAGCCGTGCTCGCCGTAAAGGGTGGCAAAGGTATCGATCTCGGGGTGAACGACGACGGGCAGATTTGCACTGGTGAAGATCTTGATTAGTTCTTGGGCTTTTCCGAGCACATAGGTGCGGATCAGCGGTGTCACACCCAACCGCAACAGCCGTGCGGTCGTCTCGACCAGTTGCTCGATCACCTTCTCCCGGGGCGGCAAGCGGAATTCTGGTTTCCCAAACGTGCATTCCATGATTAGCACGTCGGCTTCTTCGAATTCGGCATGGCCCGCCGTTGGACTCTCACTCAGCGAGAAATCTCCGGTGAACAGGTAGCGAGAATCGTCGTTCTCAATCAGCAACATGGACGCGCCGAGAATATGTCCAGCGGGTAGCGCGGTGAGTTTGATTCCATCTCGCACTAGAGGCTTGTGGTAATCCAACACGTCAATGGTCAGCGAATGCCGCAGCCGCCGGTGGACCATGGCGAGAGTCGGAGCTGTCCCCATTGTGCGCTCATGGTGCGCAATGTGATCCGCGTGAGCATGCGAGATGTAGCCCCAAGGTTGGCGTCGTGTGACGTCCATCGCCAGGTGGAGGCCCGTCAGAAACAGCCCTTGATCAAAATGGAACATGGTTGGACACCTATGGACACTCGCCATGGCGATGACAACAACGGATTTCTCGAGGCCAACTCGGCACAAACACCGGCCGTGAACTTCTACAACTGTTGATAGCGACTCGACGGTGCCGTGTCCAACACCTTGCCACGGATTGCCAACCGATCGGACTGAATTTGGATAGTTGGGGCAATCGAGCACTGCACATTCTGCGACTTGGTCGTTGATTCGACGCGATTCTTGCCGATTACTCGTCCAATCATCTGCCTTGTTGAACGAATGGGCGAGATACGAAGAAAACGTTCAATCGGTCACGATCGTTTTACTCCCCGTATCCCACCGCCCGAATTCGGGCCAGTTCACATCGACGAAACCCCCAAGACGTGGAGGTGGGTGGCGGTCCCGAACCAAATTAGCGGCAATTCAGTAGGAAAGGCTGGCGTACTGTGGGGCACCGAGGTTAAAAAGGAGAAGATTCTGGCCTTTCGCTGGGCAAGAAGAGGTAAAAAGTAGTCGCTAGTGGCAAGATCTGCGACTTCGAGTGAAACGTATTTTGATTAGAGTAATCCGGTTAGTTACGTGTGCGGTTGCATGTGTAACCGTGTGGCCCGTCGTGGGCAGATCCAGAGGCGAAGTCCATAGTAGAGGATTCGAATGTCGCTTGCAGAAAACACGAGTAGCACCCTTGGCGAAGACGACGTAGCAGCAATTGACCAGTTGCGAGAAGTCTACGACACGCTGCGTCAAGAGCTGGGTAAGATCATCGTCGGCCAACACAAGGTCATTGAACAGCTGGCGATTTGCCTGTTTGCTCGAGGCCATGCACTCCTGATGGGGGTCCCAGGGTTAGCTAAAACGCTCTTGATCAGCCGTCTAGCAGAGACGATGAATTTGGATTTTAGTCGCATCCAGTTCACCCCAGACCTGATGCCAATGGACATCACCGGCACGGACATTCTTCAGGAGAACCCGGGGGGAGCCAAACGAGAATTCGAGTTTGTGCACGGCCCGGTGTTTGCGAATATTGTTTTGGCGGATGAAATCAACCGTGCCCCGTCCAAAACACAGGCGGCGATGCTCGAAGCGATGCAGGAACATAATGTGACGGTCGTCGGGCGCAGCTTCAAGCTGAAACCACCGTTCTTTGTTTTGGCGACTCAGAACCCAATCGAACAAGAGGGAACGTACCCACTCCCGGAGGCTCAGCTGGATCGTTTCATGTTCCTCATCGAGGTCAATTACCCCTCGCGCGAGGAAGAGATCGAGATCGCTCGAACCACCACTGGAGCGGCCTTTGACATACTGGAAAAGGTCATTGACGGTGAGCAGGTACTGTTCTTCCAGGAATTGGTGCGTCGAGTGCCGGTGCCCGATCACATCTACGAATTCGCGGTCGATTTGACCCGCAAGACAAGGCCGCTCTCTGAAGACGCCCCGGAATGGCTTCGGCCACTGGTCAGTTGGGGCGCGGGTCCTCGCGCCGTACAGTACTTGATCCTGGGAGCCAAAGCGCGTGCCGCGTTGAGCGGTAGTTACATGGTCCGCTTGGAAGACGTCCTGGAAGTTGCCGAACCGACTTTGGGGCACCGCGTGATCACGACGTTTGCCGCAGAATCGGAAGGCGTCACAAGCACGGACGTCGTCCGTCGTCTGGTTAAAGAGTTGGAAGAATCCAACTAGAAGAAACCAAGTAAGCGCTCAACAGGGAGTTCAAGGTGGCCCGGCAAGTTCTACGGGATTTTATTGATCCGCAAAAGCTATCGCGTTTGGCAGGTTTGTTCCTCCATGCGCGGCAACCGATGCTTGGCAACGTTTCTGGTCGACACCGCAGCCCCATTCGTGGCTCGAGTCTCGAGTTTGCAGAATACCGAAAGTACGTCCCAGGAGACGATACTCGTCGATTGGATTGGCGGGCTTACGGCCGCAGCGATCGCTTTTATATTAAGGAGTTTGAGGCCGATACCAATCTGCGACTGGTGATTGTGTTGGATACGAGCGGCTCGATGGCGTTCGAATACGAGGAGACGAGCAAGCTGCAATATGCTCGAAGCCTGGCAGGTTCGCTGGCCTACATCGCGGCGAATCAAGGTGATGCCGTTGGGCTGGCCTGTGCTGGGGCCAAATACTACAAGGATATTCCTCCGCGTCGTAATGCGGCTCACCTGAAGAACATTCTGGACGAGTTGGCGGATGTGGAGCCGACGGGCGAAACTGGCTTGGTCAACGTGTTGCACGAGACGGCTGAACGCGTACGGCAGCGGGCGATGATCGTCATTCTTTCAGATCTTTTCGTGCCGACTGACGAGTTGAAAGACTGCTTCCAGCACTTGCGTTTTCGCAAACACGATGTCGTCGCCTTCCACCTTCTGGACCAGAACGAAATCGATTTTGAATTCAATCGACCGACTCGCTTTCTCGACCTCGAGGGCGGGGCACCGATCCTAGCGGATCCCGCGATCATTGGTGTTCAATACCGCCGAGCGCTCCGCGACTATTTGGAAGCGCTGAAGACAGTCATGCGTGATGCGGCCATCGATTACCACCGCGTGCTCTTGCAAGACGACTATGGCGACGTGTTGGCTCGTTTCCTCATTGGCCGAATACCGAGAAAGCGATAGCGAACAACATGAGTTTTCTTCAACCCGGACTGCTGTTCCTATTGCCATTGGCCGCGTTGCCAATCGTTATCCATCTGCTGCACCAGCGACGATATCGGACCGTCCCCTGGGCCGCGATGATGTTCCTGTTGGACGCAAAACGACAGTCTCGCGGAATGGCGCGGCTCCGCCACTATCTGATCTTGGCAATGCGAGTCCTGTCGATCTTGGGACTGATCTTTGCTATCAGTCGACCGTTGGCTAGTGGCACGGTCGGTTGGGCGATTGGAGGTGCACCGGACACGATCATGATCCTGCTCGATCGCTCGGGCAGTATGGAACAACAGGACCTGACCACTGGCGAATCGAAACGCTCGACCGCACTGGCCAAACTTGCCGAATTGCTTGGTCGTACGAGTAAAGGGTCAAAGATTGTGTTGGTCGAAAGTACTCGTCTCGAACCTCAGGAGATGGAGTCGGCGAGCAACTTGGTCAACATGCCCGATGCGGAAGGAACGGGAACATCTGCCGACATCTCCGCCATGATGCAGGTCGCGTTGGAATACATCAATGAGAATCAGACCGGGCGAACGGATGTTTGGGTCTGCTCGGATTTGGCGGAAAACGACTGGAAACCCGAGAGCGGACGATGGGACGGAGTGCGGCAGGGATTCGAGGGACTGGAAGGCGTCCGCTTCTATTTGCTGACCTATACGAATCCCGCTAAGGGAAATTATGGGGTCACAGTGGACGGTGTGGAACGTCGAAAACTTGACGGTAGGTCGGAATTGGTATTGGATATTCGCATTAACCGTTCCGCCGACCTCAGCAAGGCGATTACCATGCCGCTAGAGATCGTCGTGGAAGGCAACCGCATGGCGGTCGAAGTAGAGATTAGCAAAGACCAATACGTGTTGCAGGGGCATACGATTCCGATCGACGACCGACTTGTCGAGGGTTGGGGTAGCGTCTCTCTTCCGAACGATGCAAATCCGACGGACAACACTTTCTATTTTGTGTTTGCCGACGAGCCCATTCGCCAGACGGTGATCGTTACGGATGATGCCTTGTTGGCGGATACATTTCGAATGGTAGCAACGGCGTCCAGCGATCCGAACTTGCAATTCTCGGCCGACATCCTGTCGACGGCTCGAGCGAACGAGATTCCTTGGGAAACCGCCGGACTAATCGTTTGGCATGCCAACTTGCCATCCGGTACGTTGGCACAGTTACTGGAAACACACGTCGATGACGGGCGAACCGTGCTCTTCATGCCCCCGGATGCCCCAGACGAAACAGAGCTGTTTGGCACCAAGTGGACAGATTGGGTCGAGCCGTCCACCCAGGAGCCATTTCGGGCAAATACCTGGCGAGACGATGCCGGTTTACTGGCGAAAACTCAAAGCGGTATGGCGTTGCCCGTTGGCGAGTTGCAGGTCTATCGGTATTGCAAACTGGATGGCCCTGAAGTCCATTTGGCTTCTTTTGCCGGCGGTGACGCACTACTTACTCGAGTCGCAACGGATCGCGGCGGAGTTTATTTCCTCGCCACACTCTCAAAGTCGTCTTATTCCACGCTCGCCACCGATGGTGTTGTGTATTACGTGATGTTGCACCGTGCTATCGCCGATGGTGCAAGTGCATTGAGCACTGCCCGCAGTATTACTGTCGGCCAGGAATTGGCTACCTCGGCCAGCGAATGGGATCCGCTCAATAAGGAAACGGACGACCGTCTGTCATCTGAACGACCGTACTCTGCGGGCGTGTTTCGAAATAACGAGCTGTTGTTCGCCCTCAATCGCAATACCGATGAGGACATCGCCAAACCGATGGATGCGGCCACATTGGAACCACTTCTCGGTGGATTGGACTATCAGCGAATTGAAGATCAGGTTGGCGATGAAAGCTCGCTGGCCAGTGAAATCTGGCGAGTCTTTTTGATCGTTATGGCCGCAGGCATGATCCTCGAAGCGGCCTTATGCATCCCGTCGCGAGAGCAATCCTCCACTAGCAACTTATTTTCTCCCTCATCGGCCCAAAGATGACCGAACGGCAATTCATTACTTTCCTTGGCTCGAGCACGACAATTATTGTCGGGTGTTTAGTCGTTTTGCTCGTGGTAGTCTTGAGCCTGACCATTTGGAGGAGGAGCGGCTACTCGGCCGGTATAGGTGGCCTGGAGTTGCTGCGAATCGCGTTGGTGATCATGGTGATGCTCACGCTCAATCAGCCTGAGTGGCTGGAGGAGTTTCGTCCCGAGGATCGACCGACATTGGTGATTCTCTGGGACCAATCACTAAGCATGAACACCCAGGATGTCGTCGACCCTCTGTCGCCGGCTGCGACACCACGGCGTCGTTCGGACGTTGTAGCAGAGTGGATTGAACCAAAGGTCTGGGAGCAACTCAAGGAAAAGATGGACGTGGTGATCGAACCCTTCGCGTCCTCGACCGAACCGGCGCTGGAAGGAACGGATATCAACCATTTCCTCCAAGCCGTCGCCGAGAAGTACGGCAACCTTCGGGGTGTTGTGTTAATGAGCGACGGCGATTGGAATATCGGCAACTCGCCTGTTGGCGCGGCGACGCAACTGCGTTTGCGGGGCGTTCCGGTCTTCGCCCTGGGCGTCGGCGGTCGAACGCGACTGCCTGATGTGGAAGTTGTGGCCTTCGACGCGCCGACGATTGGTGTCGTCAACAAACCGTTGCGGATTCCTTTCGTAATCGACAACTGGCTACCACGGGACCGCAGTGTCACGGTAAGCCTTACATCGTCCGACGGCCAAAAGATCAGCAAGGATGTTCGGCTCCCGGCAATGGGACGTTTTCAAGACACCATCAGCTGGACGCCGGAGTCAGACGGCGATTTTGAATTGACATTCGATGTGCCACCGGACGAACGTGAGTTGCTTACCGAAAACAACCACCGCACCGTTCCCATCACGATCAAAGAGGAAGCACTGAAGGTGCTGTTGGTGGAGAGTTTTCCGCGGTGGGAGTACCGCTACCTACGCAACGCGTTGGAACGTGATCCGGGCGTCGAAGTGAGTTGCCTGCTTTTCCATCCTGGGTTGAGTAAGGTGGGTGGTGGCCGCGGTTACTTGAAGGAATTCCCCGCGGCAGAAGAACTTGCCAAATTCGATGTGGTGTTCCTCGGCGACGTTGGTGTGCAGGCCGGTCAGTTAGACGACGAGGCATGCCGCATGATCGCTGAATTGGTCCGCACGCAAGCATCCGGGGTCGTGTTCATGCCCGGCTTTCGTGGCCACCATCTCACGCTGTTGGATTCCGAGATTGCCGAGCTGATTCCCGTCGTCTTCGATCAGACTCAGCCACGCGGTTGGGGGTCGCCTAGCCCAGGACAATTCGACTTGACTGCTACTGGACGACGAAGCCTCCTGACCAAATTGGAGGAAAATGATGACGCCAATGCCAGAACTTGGGAGACGTTACCGGGGTTTCAATGGTACTGTGCAGTCGAACGGGCCAAGGCCGGTACGGAGGTCTTAGCGACGCACCGTACCGAATCCAACGGCAATGGCCGTATTCCGCTCATTGTCACGCGGACCTATGGCGCTGGGAAAATACTCTATATGGGCACGGACGGCGCCTGGCGATGGAGAGAAGGCATCGAAGACAAATACCATTACCGCTTTTGGGGACAGGTCGCGCGTTGGATGGCCTACCAACGCAATATGGCTAGGGGAGAGTTTTTGCGATTGTTTTATTCGCCCGATCGTCCGCAAGTCGGCGACGTTGTGACTCTCAATGCCAACGCGATGAGTGACACGGGCGAACCGTTGCAGGCGGGCACGATCGTGGTTCAGATGGTGTCGCCAAGCGGAAAGGTCTCCAGTATTCGACTCGCTCCAGGAAGTGGGGATTCGTGGGGCCTGTTTCACGGCGATTTCAAGCCGGAGGAACCGGGCGAATACCAATTGATGGTCACCTGTGCTGACAATGGCGGGTTCTTGGAAACGTCGCTCAATGTGCAAGGCGTCAGTCGTGAAAAACTGGGGCATCCAGCTCGACTAGAAGTCTTGGAGGAAATCGCCAAAGTCACCCAAGGAGAAATATTGGACTGGTCGTCCATTTCGGATTTACTTCCCAAAATTGCCGCATTGCCCGAGCCAGACCCGCAAGTGCGTCGTCTACGTATATGGGCACACCCTTTATGGGCAGGAATTCTGATTGCGCTGTTGGGTTTGTTCTGGACAGGGCGTAAGATAATGGGAACCGTATAGGCGAAATTTTTCACCCTAATCACATTTCTCGTAAAGCGGGATAGTGACGGGGCCTACAATACATACCTGTTCGATCTCTGATCGACGAGTGAACATGCGGGTGGCTGCATGTTGACATAAGCTGCACACCTAGCCACGTGGCAAAATTCGCAGGGATTCAATTGAGGGAGCTCCACTATGGAGGCACCGGTCAGAGTCGTTGAAATTCCATCGGGGATGCAGTCAAAACTAAGTGCGTTTCAGCGTAGGGTGTGGATCATCAAAGTAGCGGAGGGTGTCCTTGCTGCTTTGTGTGGTCTCATCATTTCCTACATCCTCGTGTTTGCCTTGGATCGTGTCTTTGACACGCCGGCGATACTTCGTGGCGTCCTGCTCGCTTTGGGGGCCGCAGGACTTGGGATTTTCGTTCCACTGAAGTGTCACCGTTGGGTCTGGTGTACCCGTAAGATGGAGCAGGTGGCTCGGCTCATCGGCCGGTCCTTTCCTCTCTTCGGCGACCAGTTACTCGGTACAATCGAGCTTGCTCGCAACGAAACGGAGCAACGCCGAAGCCCGACTTTGATACGCGCTGCCATCGCCCAGGTCGACGAAGTTGTGCAGCAACGAGACCTCAATGAAGCGATTCCGAAGCCGCGACACTGGCATTGGGCTGCAGCGGCGGGCTTACCTCTGTTGATTGCCGTTGTGTTGTTCATCGTCGTTCCATTGGCCGGCTCGAACGCTCTGGCTCGTTGGTTGATGCCATGGAGTGACACCGAACGCTACACGTTTGCTCAACTGCAAGAGCTACCGGAAAATCTGGTTGTTCCCTATGCCGAAGAATATGAGTTGGTCGTGCCGCTCAAGGAAGACTCACCTTGGACACCGGACGAGGGACGAGTGGACGTGTCTGGGCAGCGGACCATCACCGCCACACGGAGCAAGTCTAACGCCTACAAGTTCAATTTGCCGCCACAGACGGAAGACCGTCAGGTCAATGTCAGCGTCGGTGACGTACGTGAAACGTTGTCGGTGATTCCCACTCTCCGCCCGGAGTTGATGGAATTTAGAGCCGAAGTCCAGCTGCCGAGTTATTTACAGCATGTCGAGCCATTGCTGACGGATATTCGAGGTGGTGTACTTTCCGTTCTCAAGGGAAGTCAGACTCAATTGCAGGCGACTGTGTCGCGAAAACTGCAGGGAGCGACTGTCGACGGAAAACGTCAGACCACCAAGGGCGACACGATTTTCACATCGACGTTTACGACTGAGGTCAATGTCGAGAAGAAACTAAGATGGACAGACCACCTCGGGTTGTCTGCTAAGGAGCCATTCGTACTGCGAATTGAAGTGATCGAAGACCAGTCGCCGTCGATCCAGCTCAACGATTTAAAACGCCAACAAGTGTTGCTTCACACCGAAGCCTTGTCCTTTGCGGTGTACGCCACGGATGATTACGGTCTACGTCGAGTTGGGTTGGAATGGGAGGGAATTGAAGACGAGATCTCCAACCCGAACCCGGCCAAGGGTGAAATGTTATTGGCACCTGGCGATCCACTGGTGCGCGAAGTCGATTTACCGACGACTTTCTCGGCAGCCCGCGAGGGAATTGCCCCACAAGTGTTGAAGCTGCGGGCATTTACTGAGGACTATCGGCCGGACGGCGAGCGCGTCTATTCGCCCGACTTCATTCTGTACGTGTTGAGCCCCGAAGAACACGCAATCTGGTTGACCAGGCAATTGGCCAAGTGGATGCGTGATGCCGATGAGGTTTATCAACGCGAACAACAATTGCATCGAACGAACAATGAGTTGCGTCAGCTGCCCGCCGAGGAGCTGGATACACCGGCGAACCGTCGGAAGATCGAAAAACAGGCCGCTGGCGAACGAGCCAACGGCGCCCGTTTGAACGGTGTGACGTCCGGCGGGAAAAAACTACTTGAACAGGCTCTTCGCAACGATCAGTTCAACGTGCAAACGCTGGAAACTTGGGCTGGCATGTTGAATAAACTCGAAGAAATTGCCAACCAACGAATGCCCTCGATTGCCGATTTGCTTTCCGGGGCGGCTCAAGCGCCCGGTCAGCCCAAGCCTGGTGAAGAGAGCAAGGGTGGAAAGACACCGCCGGTCGTTGGCAACATTCGCGACAACAAGCAGGGCAAGGGTAAATCTCCGCCGTCCGAAAGTGACGGTACGACACCGCAGATTGTCGATGTTGAATCCGGATTCAACGAGGTCAAGGAAGGAGACGAAGCGGACCAACCTCCGTCGAAGGGCGGCGGGAAATTTGGCCTTCCAACGACGGTTGTGCAAGGTGGTGGTGCCGATTTCGAGAAGAAGGAAGCTACCGAATGCCCGCTCCAAGATTTGATGGACGAGGCGTTTAAGGACCAAGCTCAATTGTTGGCCGAATTTGAAAAAATTCGCGACGAACTTCAGAAGTTGCTCGGGAACTTAGAGGGGAGCACGTTCGTTAAGCGGCTCAAAGCGGCGTCTCGACGACAGCTTGAGGTAGCCGGTGACCTCAATGCAACGTTGATCGATACGTTTGGTGCCCCGGGTGAGTTGGATAAGCGCATCAAGGCCAGGACGGATCAGATCGCCGAGCGCGAGGTCGCTCAAAGCGAGTCGGTCTACGTGATCCAGGAAGACCTCGACGCGTTTTTCAATAGAATGCAAGAGGGCAAATTCAAGACCGTCCTCGACGAAATGCGTGAAACCCAAGCGGTCGGCGAATTGAAAGAGATTGGAGATACAATCAAAGTCAATCTCAACGGCCAGTCGCTAGTTAAGGCTGAGTTCTGGGCCGACACACTCGATCGCTGGGCTGAACAACTTGTCGGTCCGGGGTGTCCTAGTGGCGGTACGTGACCGGGTTCCAAAGGCGACAGTTTGCCGCCATCGATCGTTTTGGAAATCATGAAGGTCCTGGAAAAAGAAATTCAGCTTCGCGACGAAACTCGCACGGCCGAGCAGACGAAAGCAGCGAACGCACAAGTTCTTGATGCTGATGAGACTGCGCAAAAACACCACCAGCGCTCGTTGGCGCTGGCGGATTCGCAGGAAGGTCTCAACGATCGGATTGACGTGGTCGTTGAAAAAATCCTCTCGCTTCCCAATTCGGACAGCTTTGGCAAGGAGCTAGCATTGCTGTCGCGAGTGAGTGAATTGATGGCCGAAGCAACTGGCATTCTCACGAGGCCCGAAACGGGCCCCGAAGCGATTGCCTGCGAAACGGAAATCATCGAGTTGCTGCTGCAAACTCGGCGGATCCAGCCGAAGGCCGGCGGTGGCGGTGGTGGTAGCACTCCCGGTGGTGGCGGTGGTGGCACGACCGAAGCATCAGCATTGGCGCTCGTCGGAACTGGTGCCGACGAAAACGCTCATATCGCTGAACGCCAGGTTGGTCAGGCAACCGGCGAGGCGGGCCGTGAGTTGCCAGCCGAGTTCCGTGCGGGACTTGATGCGTACTTCAATGCACTTGAAGAGGGCCGTTAAAACGGAATGACGGTCGAGCCGGCAATTCGCCGGCTTGACTCTTTCTTGGACACTCGACCTGGCAAGAGGCACCTTTCGAGATCCTTGTTCCGATGATCGGTCGAAAGGAATGGAGGTCATGCTAAGACACTTCGCGAGTTGTGTTGGGTTACTGGGGATTCATCTCTTGTTGGCCACCAACGCATCGGCCCAACAGTTTCTTGAAGAATTTGGGCAAGTCGATGTACTCGGATTCGATGTCGATGGGATCATCGTTACAGACGGCCCGTTGGTCGATGTAACGGCGAAGTACTTCAAGGCGCGGGAAGTTCAACGCGATAGCTATCGTAGCGAGTTGAACATTCACCTTGAAGAACTGGATAATGCCTGTCAATTGGATGCACGCCAGCTGAAAAAACTGCGAGTGGGCATCGAGGGCGTTGCCGAGAAGATGTTAGCCGTGTGGGAAAAGGCGCAGCAGCGGCAGAAGGCGGCTCTCGCTAATTTTCGTGGCGGGCGACTTATCGCGCGAGGTGGTGATTTTGTCGACGCAAACAACGTCCTCTGGGCCACGTCGGCGCCAAACCAGTCGCTTTCGGTACAATGGAGGCAGTTGTCTCAAAAGGTGCTTACGAAACCGCAGCAGGCTAAGTGGCAGGAAGCGGTTCAACTGCGAGCAGAGCACGTCCGTGCAACAATTGTCGCGATGGTCGTGTTCGAGGTGGACAAGAAGCTCTTGCTGACGCCGGCACAACGAGAGGCCTTGACCGTCTCGGTGAACGAACACGCTGGCGGCGTGATTGAAAAGGCGTCACTGTTTCGCACGGGCGTTACTCCATCGGGGAAAATGGTTCGGCTGGTCCCAGATGCAGCACTTCAAGAGTTACTCTCAAAAAGCCAACTCGCCAAACTGAATAGGACTTGGCGAGAGGCGCGGACTGCGAACTTGCCAGCCGACATTCAGTGGAATCTGCCTCGAATGGATGTCCCCTAGTTACAGACCGATTAAGCTGAACTTCAACAGACGTCGCAAGGACAACTCTCAATGCGTTTCATAATTGCAAGCTTGTTTTTCGCCATGGCCGTCGTACCAAAGTGCTACGGGCAGCTTGCCGAGATTCGTTACGGATCCAAGATACCGGCGGATGTCGAAGTCATTTATCAACGGGGACTTCAGTACCTCGCGAAGTCTCAAAGTGAGTCAGGGAGTTGGTCCGGACAGGGTGGCAGGGCTGGGTCGGGGAACAACGGGATTACGGGTCTCTGCGTGATGTCGTTTCTCGCCGGCGGCGAAGACCCCAATTTCGGACGATACAGCCAGAACATTCGTCGCGGTGTACGCAGCATGATACTGGCCCAAGACCCGAGTACTGGGTACATGGGAAGCAGCATGTACCACCACGGATTCTCGATCCTCGCACTTTCGGAAGCATACGGTGCGGTCGACGAAACACTGCTCTGGGACGGGTCCGAGACGGCTGGCCGCAAGCGATCGATCGGCCAGGCGTTGGAGTTGGGAGTTCGCAGTGCGATCACGTCGCAAAAAAACAATCAATGGGGCGGATGGCGTTACAGCCCCTCGGATCGCAACGCTGATACCTCGGTCTCTGGAGCCGTCTTGGTCGGCTTGCTTGCCGCCCGAAACGCTGGTATTGAAGTACCCGATGAAGTGATCGACAAGGCGTTAAATTACTTTAAGACGAGCACCTCGGACACGGGCATCGTCGCCTATAGCGGTGGGGTCGGCGGATTTGGCGAGTCGATGAACCGCTCGTCCATCGCCTCGCTGGTCTATGCCGTCGGGAAAAAGAAAGACTGGAAAGAGTATAAGGCATCGTTGGGCTACATCAGTAATCGCTTGGAACATCAAGAACAAGGGTATCCGTACTACAACCGCTACTACATGTCCCAGGCCCTCTTTCAAGGCAATTTTGAGGGGTGGGAAAAATGGAACCGATACAACACAGAAATCTTACGCAACCGACAGGAAGACGATGGGAGCTTTCAGAGCCAGCACGGCGCGCCGTACGGTACCTCCATGTCGTTGTTGGCGCTGGCGCTCAACTATCGATTTCTGCCGATTTACGAACGTTGATTGCAGTTGATTTTCACTTGGTTCGCCCGATGCAGGCGGCAGGGGAATATCAGCAGCATTAGTTGAAGGAAGCAGATCATGAAACGTGGATCACGACTCCCCAAATTCGGTTCGACCTTCGGATGGCTCGTTGGTTCGGCCCTCTTGGTGCCGTTGCTTCTCCACTCAATTGCCGCCATTGCAGACGAGGCTTCGCCAAGAAAAGCCACTCTGCACTGGGTTAATGGTGACAGCCTTCCCGGTGAACTACAAGGAGCGAATGACCAGCACCTATTGTGGAACACGAAAGTGTTTTTGGAACCGGTTGCCATCGATTATCGTGTTTTGCAACACGTGGAGTTCGTCTCGCCAGGATCGGTCGAATTGCCGAAGGAAGATTTCCGCGTCGATCTGGCAACCGGCGATGTACTGTTTGGGAAAATACTTGATCTCACGGTCGACGAAGTGGTTTTGTCTGGGCAACGCCACGGTAGCGTTCGCATCCAGCGTAAGTTCATCCGCAGTATGCGCCGACTTAACAATCCGGCTCTTGTGTTTCTCGGCCCAACCGGCTTGACAGGTTGGACCACTTTGAATGCTGGGCGACAAATCAGTGAGTGGTCAGCCAACGAGTCGGGACATTTGGTGACGACGAAACAGCGCGCGGAGGTGTTTCACCAGTTTGTCCTGCCAAATCAAGTTGAATATGAGATCACGTTGGAGTCGACAGGAGTTCCGTCGTTTCTGCTTGCCTTTAACGACCAACCGTATCAATCCGTCCGCGTCGAGACTTGGGGTAATGAATTGGTGGTGGTGAGCGACGAGGATTTTGAGCCCGTGATGACGTTAGAGGCAAACACTCGAATCCTCAATTTGCGGCTGTTTTGGAATCGATTGGAGCGAGAGCTCACTTTGTTTTCCACCGAAGGAAAGCTGCTGGCGAAAATCAAGGGCTCCGAAGACCCTTCGCAAAAGGCCGGCATCTACATCCGCAACAAAGGGCTTAGCCTTACCGTTTCGAAGATTCGAATAAACAACTGGAACGGCGCTCCCCCACGTGAAGTTCGATCAGGTGAAGCGAGGATCCACCTGGTGGATGGCACGATTCGCTATGGATCAGTCCGGGATTTGTCTGGAGCGGATCTTGTGATCGAGGAGGAAGGGCAAGCAGAACCGGCCAAGGTTGCCCTGTTGGATGTCGACGGAATTTACCTTGAGGCGGTGGACAAACCGGTTGACCTATCCGCTGCTTGTCAACTTAAGTTCTTCGATGGTGGGCGTGTATACGGTTCGTTGGTGTCGATGGAGGGAGAGTCGATTACTTTGAAAACGGCGTATTCTGAAGAACCGGTTAGAGCGTTGCTGGACGGGGTCATGAAGTTTCAATTTACGAACAACGACGCCGGCGAAGATGCACACGATGTATTGATGTGTGACGGTGGTAAGCTGAAAGGTACTTTTAGCGGCGTCAACTCTGAAAAGAGATCGATACTCTGGAAACTCGTCGGTGCAAAAACTCCCTCGACGCTAGTGGCTAGTTCCGATACACGGATCATTCGAAAGACCGTCGACGATGCCAAACCGGAGGACGAGAGCGGCTACCGTGACTTGATGGTGTTGATTCGCGGCGAAACCGTCCCGGCAAACGTTGACAGCATCGACGAGGAGTTTGTGCACGCCACCACGCCGTTCGCGGAAATGACAAAAATCCCCGTAAGCGAAGTGGTTGCATTGGAGCTCAAGTCGAGCGGTAGCCTGGCCCATCACGGCTTCGGGGACTGGGCAGTGGTCAATGGCGCTAAAGATAAAATCGAGATTCAGGACGAGAAGATCGTATTCAACGCCGTCGGTGCGGTGGGTCATGGTGGTGCGATGCGGGGAGATCATCTCCGATTTAACGTGCAATGGCCTCGAGAGTCGTTTGCCGTGCTGAATTTGACTCTCTTTACTTCCACTCCCGCCAATCCTGGACGCGGCTTAGGTTTGGTGATCATGTTTAGCGGACAGCATGTGTGGGTCCGCGATGCCAACGGCGCACAAGCATTTGTTGCCAACGGGCCCGTCAGGCCACTCCTCGCCGGCGCCGCTCGAATGGAGGTCATGACCAACGGCGGAAAAGTGGTCGTCAAGGTCAATGGAAACCAAGTCTACTCCGACAATTTGAAACGTAGCACTCGAACCGGCAACGGTATTCGCTTTCATCTGAGCCAGATGGGGCCGGTCAATGGTCGAGCCGGTGGACAAGTCACGATTTCTGACTTCCGCAGCAGCCGTACTGAAGACGTTTCACTCGTCGGATTCCTGGATGAAGAAATGCGAAATGCGGCTTTGACGATCCCTCGATTTCGTCGCGACAACCCGCCAAAGCACTTGGTGTTGGCACAAAACGGTGACTTGTTGCGCGGTACCTTGATCAGCATGGACGACAAACTCGTTCGCTTTCGGTCACGGTTGGACGAGATTCGCCTCCCTCGCGAGCGGATTGGCGGCATCATTTGGTTGCGTGAAGACGCATTACCTGAGCGGAAGCAGTATGAGGCTCAGCCGATGCAAGTCGTACTGAAATCGGGACATTCATTGGCCATCGCACCGACAGGTATTGTCGACGGGCATCTGCTTGGGACCTCACCCGCGTTCGGGCCCTGTCGAGTCCCTCTGGCGGCGGTTAGCGAAGTCCGGACGGGCAAATACATGGGACCGCAGGAAGAGGGCTCGTCGCTCGCCTCATGGAAACTTCGACCCGCCAAGGAACCCGAATTCGCCGGCACGGGTGGACCCGCGGAAGAGATGATCGGTAAGGAAGCACCAGCATTTGAAACGACATGGTTGGGTGGGGAAGCTTTCTCTCTCACAGAACATCGTGGCAAGGTTGTCGTTTTGGATTTTTGGGCCAGCTGGTGTGGACCCTGTGTTCGGGGTATGCCGGGCTATCTTAAGGAGATGGAGGGTTTTGACGAGGACGAAGTTATTTTCGTGGGCCTCAATCAGGCTGAAGCTAGTGACACGGTGAGCCAGTTTATTGAAGCCAAAGGCTGGAAACTGAAAGTTGCTCTAGATCCTGTACAGGCGATCGCTCGAGAGTATCAGGTGAACGGGATTCCTCACACGGTCGTGATCGACAAGGATGGGAAAATGCAGTGGGTCCATATCGGGTACAGTTCCGATGCGGCGACACACATGCGTGAGGCGATTGAGGACATTCTGGCTGGTCGCGCCGTTCGCCAACAGAAATCTGAGAACATCGTGCTTCACGATTCCGTTGGCAAACCGGCCCCTTCATTCGAACTCGAGTCGCTTGATGACAAAGCATTTGCTTTGGAAGATCATCGCGGCAAAGTCGTTGTCATCGATTTTTGGGCAACATGGTGCGGGCCGTGTGTGCGGGCGATGCCTCAGTACGCGGAGATTATTAAAAAGTTCGACCCGAAGAAAGTGGTCTTCGTTGGTGTCAATGAAGCGGAAAAGCCCGAGGTTATTTCGAGGTTCCTCGAGCAACATGAATGGAAGCTAC
>DUDC01000109.1:0-8736 GCA_012959465.1 Planctomycetaceae bacterium | reverse complement strand
ATGTGCTCTTGGACCGTGATCAAGCTGTCGCCAAGAAGTATGGTGCTGCGGCCATTCCCCATACAGTGATCGTAGGTCCGGATGGGAAAATCGAATGGGCGCATGTTGGCTTTCATGATTCGACGCCAAAGGCCTTTGAGCAGGCTCTGCAGAAACTGGTTGGAGTTCCGATGGCAGAGGAGCCCGCTGAGGAGGACGCTGACGAGTAGACCAGGAGGTACTGTAGTCTATCGACAGTTGTGCCCTCGCTTCGGGTAACACATTCTGCCTCTCGACCGGAAGCGGGAAGCGTCAGCGGGAGATACCGCCGCCGTGTACCTGTGGCCGCAGCAACTCGTCAGGTCGATCCAACACCATGTAGTGGCCGTGGTCGGCGGTGAGAATCACCAACGTTTCTTTCCAATTGCTATTCGCCTCGACCCACTGCGTGACCACCCGAAACGCCTCGTCGCCACTATTCACTGCCCCGATGGAGTTGTCTAGGTTGTTATCGTGGTTCGCCCAATCGACGTCTCCCGCCTCGACAAGGAGCCAGAACCCGCGAGGTTTTGTTTGCAACACGGTCAGGGCAGCCGCCGTCATTTCGGCAAGTGTGGGGTTCTCATGAATGTCGGCTGCAGTGTACTCTTCCGCCGTTTTTTCCCGCCCAGGTGCCGGTTGATAGTCTCCATCGGCCGTTTGGAATGGCAGGTGTCCTCCACGGTGATCGACTCCATAGAACGCGAGCAACCGCTGGTCATTTTTGGCCGCCAAAGTCGCCGCTTGTCGAATACGAGCTGACCCATCAACCCCTTTTTCTCGTCGAGCAACGACGTATTTTCCGCCTTGCTTCACATCGACGGACTTCAGATCTATCGCCGTCAGGTACGTGTTTCCCGGTACGAAATTCTCGCCCTGGAGTTCACCTTCGTCACTGTGAACTCCCGCGCCACTGCCCGCCACGACGTCCAATCCAATGAGTGGTCTTGGGTGTGAGTTCGAGGGCAGACCAAGCAGATCGCGACTGAGGTCTTGGAAGTCCAAGCGGGTCACATTTTGGCCATACGCGGTGGCCGGCGTCGCGTGACTGATGGGGACGCTAGACACAACTCCGACCCCGAATCCACGGGCTTGAGCCAAATGGGCAACCGACGGCACTGGCTTGCCGTTGCGGTCAACACCGACCGCTCCGTTGAATGTTTTCACTCCACAGGTCATGCTCGTCGCAGCACTGGCCGAGTCGGTATAGAGATGACGATTCGGTGCCTCAATCGGTTCTCCGACCCAGTATTTTGTGTCGGCGGGCTCGGACCAAGGAAAGAAACCACCGCGGATAGGATCGTACCCGCCCTGTGGCAATGCAGGTGTGGTGATCGTTTGCCGGTTGACGTCGACTTCTGGTAGATCGGAGAACGGACTGGTTGCTGCAAAGCCAAACTGGCTGGTCCCCGCTGCAGAATAGTCCAAGAAGTGCATGCCTGTTCCACGCCCTGCTTCGTAGGTAATTTTCTGAGAATTGTAAATCGAAGCGGCCCGCGTTGTTTGCCAATCCATTCCGTCGAAAATAATCAACACGATGTGCCGCACGCCATGATCTAATGCGGCTTTTTGTAACTGGAACACATCGGTCTGGTCGCAATAAGTTGCCTGGGGAGAAACGGTGTCCTTCGGCAGTATTCCATAGAGTTTCTCTAGGGCCGAACGATTCCGGTACTTACTGTTGGCACCGATATAGCTGTTGAGGTCAATTCCTGATCCCGCCCCTTTCGTCCCGAAGGTGTACAGAGGAATCAGCCGATTCGTGTGACTGGTCCAGGTACTGTAGTCGTTTTTGTCCCAACCCCAATGCGCGGCGGGTGAAATTCCCTGTTCAATCGCAAGCGTTTGGATTCTTCGGATATAGTCATCGGCCAAGGTGTGCCGTACGGACGAATAAGAAAACCATACGATGACCACAAGCAGCAGCCAACGGAGCGAGAAAATATGCTGTCGAAATGATAGAATTCGCATGGCAGTTCCTAGTGCCGATCCGCCAGCGAAACGAACACGTTGCGGCGCGGTGACGGATGGCTTGAAGATCAATCTCAATTGGGATTCTCTTTATCTTCGATCCTTTCGACATAAGCGTAGTAGGCACCAAACTCCTTGCCTTTGGCGTCAAAAAATCTAGCGGTCAATTTACTTCTACCCGCTGGTAAGGTGACCCGGAACACGACTTCTTCGTCGTCGGCGGAAACGGGCTGTTCGACCTGTACGTCGGCAATTGATATCGTTGATCGCACGGCGTCGATCGAAACGCCAACCTGAGTTCGATATGCCTTCGTTCCAGGCACATCGGCTCCTGCCGGTAACGCGGCGCGGATTTTCTTACCACTTTCCTCGGGCCAACGCCGCAATCGGATCGTGTACTGACCAGCCTTCCAGACTTTCACGTGCCAGAATCCGGTGACACTTCCACCTGCTTGTGCTGCGCGAATGGCTTTTTGATTCCAAGGTGTCGACCCGGTGGTAATCCAGTCGTGTGAGGTTAATCGGGCCGGGTTCTCGCCGGGGTGCCCCAAGTAGATCGGGCAATCGGCGGCAAACGTCGGCTCAAGTTCGGCCCACCAGCTGTCATAGAATTCGGTCAACCGAGTGACCACCGCTGGGTTGGCCGATGCGACATCCTGTTCCTGGCCCGGGTCGACGTTCATGTCGAACAGTTGTTTGCCGTTAATTAGTCGCCACCGCGTTGTCATCACCGAGCTCTTTCGCCACTTGATCGGATCTTTGACTCGCTGCGAGTCAGTGACGAGAATCCGATCGGGCCAATTTCCTTTTTGCACTCCAGCCTTTCCTTCCATCAATGCGCGAACACTTGTTCCGTCAAATTGGAGGTTGGCCGGCGAGCTAAGATTGCACAAATCAAGCAGCGTCGGAACAACATCAACATGGGCGGTAATCACCTCGACATCTCGAGCCGAAGCCAGGCCTCCAGCCGGCCAGTGAAGGAAAAATGGTACGCGGTGACCACCATCGTATTCACTCCCTTTCTTCCCTCGCATGCCAGCATTGAAAACGCCAGAACCGGACGAAGAACCATTGTCGGTAGTGAAAATGAAAATGGTATTGTCATACAGATCTTCCTCCTTCAGGAACTTGCGTAATCGGCCAACGTTGTCATCGATGTTGGCGATCATGCCGAAGAAGTTGGCGACGCCTACTTTTTGACGACCATACGGTTCACTGAATTTCTTCGGAGAGTGCATTGGACCGTGTGGCGCGTTGGTTGTGATATATGCCAGAAAGGGCTTTCCCGCTTGTTTCTGTTTGCGAATGAATCGCGTTGCATAATCAAACCACACATCGGTGCAAAATCCTTTGACCGCCGTTGCCTTGCCGTTGTGGAAATAGCTGCCGTCGAAATAGGCATTGTCCCAAAAGTCCGGCGTTTGCCCGACGCCTCCGCCACCGTGGCGCATCACTTCGGTGAAGCCTCGGTCTTCTGGCCGATAGGGATAGTTGTCGCCCAAATGCCATTTTCCAAACATCCCCGTCGCGTAGCCGGCATCCTGGAAAAGCTGCCCTAGGGTCACCTCATTTTCACGCAACATCGACCGGCCCATGATAGTGTGCCAGACACCCGTTCGATTCGTCCAATGACCCGTCAGGAAGGCCGAACGCGTCGGGGAGCAAGTTGGCGAGACATGGTAATTCGTGAGACGCACGGACTCGGAATACAGACGGTCGATGTTCGGCGTCTTGAGCACCGGGTTTCCATGGCAGCTTAAATCACCGTAGCCCTGGTCGTCGGTTATGACGATGACCACGTTAGGCTTATCTGCCGCCACAAGACGCGCGACAAATCCAAGACAAATCAAAATGCCAATGAGAAGACGAGCAATGTTCTGCACGCGGTATCCCCTGTCAACGAATTCCAGATCTGACCAAAGAACAAGAATGAAAGGATAGTTCACGACTGCCATACGTGCGAGGGCCGTAGACGGTTTCACGGCCCCTTTGTTGCCGCGCTTTGGGTTTGTGCCGAAGGCGCTAGCCTAGGGTTCCTGCAGGATTACGCGGTGCTAACGACAACACCCCACGCTAACGCGTTCGGCTCAAGCACTGGCCGAGCCCGATAGTGTCCGGTAAATTGAAAGACTGGAGCATTGGAAATACAAGCACGAAGATGCGAAATTTACGATTGCGCACGGATTGGCTGCGCACGCGGCCACCGCAGGTAGCCGTGGGGGGGCAAGCCCACGGATGCGTGTTGCAACCGCGATGCGAATCCTCGAACGACACGTGCCGTCACCGCCTACGCGGTGACAGCAAGAAGTCAGTATTGGATCAAGCTGAACGCTTCTTGTGGTGCAATACGTTCAGCTCCGCCGAGGGCGAGCAGATGGATCAGGAATGCGCAACCGACGACGTTGGCGCCGCTACCTTCTAAAAGCTTAACGCAGGCTTCTACTGTGCCACCGGTGGCCAGTAGGTCATCGACAACCAACACATTTTGTCCGGCCGAAACCCCGTCGACGTGCATTTCGAGAGTATCGGTTCCGTATTCGAGTTCGTATTTGAACTCTCGTGTGTCAAATGGCAACTTTCCGGGCTTGCGAATTGGCACAAATCCGCAGTTCAATTCCAACGCTAACGGTGCTCCAAAAATAAAACCTCGCGCTTCGGCGGCCACAATAACGTCGACGTTGGCGTCGCGAAAAGGTTCGGACATGCATTCGATGGACACTTTGAATGCGGGCCCATCGGCGAGCAGGGGCGTGATGTCGCGGTACATGATCCCCGGTTTCGGGAAATCCGGTATGTCACGTATGTAATCGCGGAGATCGAGTTCAGAGGTCATTGTTTTTTCAGTTCCGAGTTGTTTGGCTTCGAGACAAAGGGATTGAGATTTCTTGTCGGCTGCGTGCCATCTAGCGCCAATCTTGACTCCAGTCGGCCGTATCGTATTGGCTACGAATGCGCCACTCGCGTAGCACCGCCAACATATCCTGTTTGATTTGCTGATCCGCTGGTTGATCCCACAGATCGTTCGTCTCGTTCGGATCGTCGGCCAAGTTGAAAAGCTGACCGTAATCTTGTTCCATGAAATGAACGATTTTCCATTGGTCGCTGCGGACCATCGTCATGAACTCGGCGCCCGTCAGGATTCCATCTTTCGCTTGTTCCGCAAACAGATGCGATCGCCCCGCCCAAGTTTCACCCTCGATCGCTGGAAGTAACGAGATTGCCTCCATCGTCTCCGGCGGTTTGACGCCAGCCATTTCCAAAATGGCCGGGCCGATGTCCATCTGCTGGCAAAGTCCGTCCAGTCGCACTCCCTGTGGAAATCGGCCGGGGGCCCATACGACTAGAGGCACACGAGTGATCGCTTCATACATCGTCCACTTTTGGCTGTGTCCATGATCGGTCAAACAGTCGCCATGATCGGAAGTAAAGATAACGACTGAGTTCTCTAGGTAACCATTACGTTCGAGCGCCTCGAGAATTTGACCGACTTTCTCGTCGATCATCGTGATGTTGGCTAGGTAGTACGCGCGTTGACGTTGTCGAGCCTGTTGAGACGGAGAGAGTTGATGGACCACCGAATCGTGGTCGATCTCACAGTTGTGTCGACGTAGTTCTTGAAACGGAGGAGGCTGTTTTTCCAGTTCTTCGTCCGTCACGTCCATCAACGGTAGGTCTTTTCTCAGATACGGTTCGGCGTAGCGAGGAATCGGATCGTAGGGTGGATGGGGACCAGGAAAACCGATTTGTAGAAACAGTGGCTCAGTTTTCGGGAAATTGTCAATCCACCATATGGCCATGTCGCCAACGAACACGTCGGGGTGCGCATCTTCGGGAAGTTCCCATTCAAATGCTCCGAGCCGTTCGCCGTAATCGGGGAGTTTACGGTATTGCTCGCGCTGCTGCTTGACGAGCCCACGAAAGCGCAACGCCTTGTCCCACTCGTCAAAATAGTAACGGCCTTCAAGGTAGCGGTCTTTGTTTTCGACCACATACCGCTCATCGAAACCAAGTGGAGTTTCAAACGGCCAGGAGTGCATCTTCCCAACATTGGTGCAGTGGTACCCAGCGTCGTTTAGCAACTCGACCCACGATCGCCGCCAGCGATCGGCATTCTTTAGAATTCCCGTCGTATGCGGGTAATATCCCTTGAAAAGGCTGGCTCGAGCTGGTGCACAGGAGGCGGCAGTCACATGGCATTGCTCAAAGGAAACGCCCTCTCGGACCAGGCGATCCAAAACGGGCGTGTCCATATAGTCAAAGCCCAACGCTGCGATCGTGTCGAAGCGTTGCTGGTCAGTAATAATGAAAATGATATTCGGCTGCGAGTCACTCATCCTAAAAAGATCCTAATCTTTGATCTGACGCGTGCGAGCGAGTAGTATATCGCGCGGGGTCTGTATCGACGACCGGCCGTCGGTGGGCCCTCCGTGGAATTCAAAATGGGGAGAAGGCAGTGGACCGTCGAACCGCAATTCGAGCATTGGGAGCAGGGATGGCCAGCTGGTGTGTTTCAACAAGACACGCGAACGACATCGATGCAGCTACTGCTGACCGCTTGCGGTGGGTTGACGCGCATTCCCACATCTGGACGCCCGACGTCGACAAATTTCCACTCGCCGAAGGAGTCTCTGTGGAGGACCTTGCGCCGCGAAGTTTCACGGATGAACAATTGCTAAAGGTCGCAAACCCGCTCGGGGTCGAACGCGTCGTGCTGATTCAGCATCACACATATCACGCTTACGACAATTCTTGTTGTATTGCCGCCGCCAGCAAACGGCCGGACACTTTTCGAGTCGTGGGCATGATGGACGAGACCCTGGCTGACATTCCTCAACGAATGAACAAATTACTCGCGGATCGAGTGACTGCGTTTCGGATCACGCCTCGAATTCGTCCCGATTCGTGGCTGACCTCCGATGGCGCGAAGGTGATGTGGCGCACGGCCGCCCGGACGGGCCAATCGATGTGTTGCCTGATCGACTCGGAACACCTCGAGGCAGTCGACGCAAGCTGCAAACAATTCCCCGACACGCGTGTCGTCATCGATCATTTTGCCCGAATTGGTGTGGACGGACAGATCCGCGATACCGACGTAAAAAAACTCTGCCGATTGTCCCGCCATCGGCAGACCTACGTAAAGGTCTCGGCCTTTTACGCACTCGGGAAGAAGCGTCCGCCACACAATGAATTGCGTCCGATGGTTCGCGCTTTATTCGATGCCTTTGGACCAGAACGACTAATGTGGGGAAGTGATTGTCCCTATCAGCTGAACGAATCCAATAACTACCAATCGTCGCTAGACTTCATGAATAGTCTCGACTATTTGTCGGATGGGGACCGACTGTGGGTGATGAGGAAGACCGCAGAGAAGGTATTCTTCGCTGCCTAAGGAAGCAAAGATGCGGCCTAAAGCTCTCGATCCACCGGGTCGCGAAGGCCATCGGCCAGTTTGCGGAGTGCTTCGGTCTCGATTTGGCGGACCCGCTCCCGCGTGAGCCCGAGTTGTTCGCCAATTTCTTTCAATGTGTGCGTTTCAGAATCGTGCAATCCAAATCGCATTTTCAGCACGGTCGCTTCGCGATTTTCAAGCGATGTGAGCATCGACATCACGCTTTGCAACACGTCGGACTCAATCAGTTGGTCCGCCGGTGTTTTCATTCGGCCATCCATCACCATTTCGCCCAGCGACCAACCTGTATCAGCCTGATCGGTTTGCGGTGTGGAATTGTAGATTCGGATCGCTTTCTTGATGATCGGTAGCTTCTTTTTGGGAAGACCAAGCACACGTCCTACTTCCTCGGCCGTGGGTGTCCGACCGAGCTCTTCCGTCAATCTCGTACTGGCTCGACGCCACTTCGAGAGTAATTCGACCATGTAGGCTGGAATGCGGATCGTTTTGGCTGAGTTGATCAGAGCTCGTTTAATCGATTGCTTGATCCAATAGCTCGCATAAGTGCTAAACCTGGTTCCCATCGTAGGGTCGAACCCTTCGACCGCTCGCAGTAAACCGAGATTTCCCTCTTCGATAAGGTCCTGCAAGCTGAGGCCTTTTCCCGAATACCCCCGAGCGATGTTGACGACTAGTCGAAGATTTGCCCGCACCATGCGATCACGAGCACGTACATCGCCATTGCCAATGCCCCGCGCAAGTTCCTGTTCCTCCGCGGCGTTCAACAATGCCGTTTCGTTGATCTCTCGCAGGTAAGTTTCTAAGGGAGTCTGCAGCGTTGACTTGGACCGTGTCGCGGTCCGTTTGGGCGTCGCAACTTCCTCTTGTCCGTCAACGGAATTGAAGTAATCCAAGGAGCTCATCGTCGTAACGTTCTCGGCTGTGGAAGGTGGTGAACTTGCGCGAACAATCTGTTGGTGATCAAGGTTGGTATCGTCATCAACCGAGATGAAAATGCAGGGTCTGGGAAAGGTGCACGGGTGAGACTAATGCGCCACTGCTTACGAACGTGCCAAAAAAAACGACCTCACCGGTCATACCCGGTAAGGTCGTGTCACGATCACTACGATTCGCCAATCCGACGCCATCGTCGCCAGATCTCAGCTAACTATCAGCCGATTTCCCGTCTTCGGATGTCGTCGTATCGTCAGAGCCGTCAACACCATCATCGTCGGCATCAGCCGCACTACCGTCATCCGAATCAGCTTCTTCGGTCACCGCTTCTTCGGTCACTGCTTCTTCGGTCACTGCTTCTTCGGTCACTGCTTCTTCGGTCACTGCTTCTTCGGTCACTGCTT
>DUDC01000108.1 GCA_012959465.1 Planctomycetaceae bacterium | reverse complement strand
AAAATAGGATCGCAAGCCAGGTCGCGTCTTCAGGGCCGCGGCCGCGCGTAGAAGGAGGTCTTGGAAATCGAGCCCGCCACTCGCTTTCCGCAAACGATCGTAAATACTCCGCGCGTGTTCCAACAGTTCGACAACAAACTGGTAACGATGCTGATACCACCAATCTAAGGCGGGCCGGGCGATCGCTTCTCGAAAATCCGCAAACCGATTCTTCTCAACCCTGGCGATCGCCTTGTCGTGCCAGCCACTCAACGTCGCGCCACCCGTCGTATCAAATAGCTCAAGCAGATCGAAGAAGTCACCGTGAACTCGCCAGTCTGCGTTGTCTGCGGCACGCACAATGTTCTCGTAACGGGACATCAATTTGTCGGACCCGCGAGCACTCGGAAAACAGCTCGAAATCGATCGCATGTCTTCGACATAAGATCGCACTTCGCTCTGAAAAGAATCCAGATCGATCGGGTCTGGAGCCGCGTGCGGCCAATCTTGAACATCGGGGAATTCAACGAACCGGTCAAGACACTCTTTTAGGTCGTTCGTCTTCAGGCCGAGGTCATGCATTCGGACCAATCGTTGATCTTGTTGCGAATACAGATCATTGAGGAATAGCTGCCACGCCTGATCACGAATCTGCATGTCTTCCGTTTCGTCAATTTCACGAAAGCCGGGCTCAACTCCACATTCGATCGGCCTTTCGCGAAGCAGCAAACTGCAAAACGAGTGAAACGTCCCGACAAATGCGTATTCGATTCGCTCCATCGCGCGGTTTAATCTGGCGATCTCATCAGCCGATCGATCGCGCTTCGCTTCGTACCTCAGTTTTGCGTGAAACCGTTCGCGAAGTTCTGCGGCCGCCTTCCGTGTAAACGTGGCCGCGGCAATGTTCTCGATCTTGCACTTGCCGGAGGCGATAAGATTGACCATCCGGCCGACGATACTTGTGGTCTTGCCTGTGCCCGCAGCTGCCTCGACCATGAAATTCATTTCCAGGTCGTTCTCAATTCGCTCTCGGTTTTGGACGTCTGAACTCTCGAGGGTCATGGCCGTCCCTCGCCGTCTCGTAATTCTACCTCGCGAAGCCGACGCAACGGATCGAGCTTCTTGTCTGTCGATGTCTGCAGCAGCAGTAGCGAATTCGACGCTATTTGGAAAGGGTCGCCACAGATTGGGAGATAATCACAGAAACCGCAGTCCGTTCTTTCCGTCGTCGCCGGAAAAGCGCCCGCCGCGATGGCGTCGCAAACGTGCCGCAACACGGCGTCCCCAGATGCCAACTCGGCTGTCGTCCACTGCAGACGTAGACCCTCGGTTCGAGGACTCGGGAAGAAATACCCGAAGTATCCGACTCGGGCGTCGGTGCCAAACGTCGCGTCTAGACGGTGCCTCAGCATGCCGACATAAAGAAACGGCTGAAGCTTGCGACCTTGCTTCATCGGGTCCGACGCATCGAAACCCCAACTCGATCCGGACTTGTAATCCCAGATTGCGAATTGTAGTGAATCAGGATCGCCGATTCGATCGATTCGATCGATCCGCCCGCCAACTTGCAGAACCCGACCGTCCGAAAGTCGAAGCGGAACCGGTTCGGCTAGGTCCACTACTGAACTCGGATCCTCACCCAGTCCAACAGAGGCTTCAAAAACCCACGGTACTGCACCGGTCGCTCGGCAATGCGTTTCCTCGTGGCGCAAGAATATCTCACACGTTTTCTCCAGCCGCTGCAATTGCCGCTGATAGGCATCTTGATTCGGGATCGGGATCACGTCTCGCAGCCCAGCGACTTTGCGATGCAACAACGCCTGGAGATCCGGCAGATCGTTGGAAAGATCTGGAATGCGATTCGTTGACGTCAGGCCTCGGAGGAACTCTTCAAATACTTCGTGGATCAAGCTACCGAGCGTGAGTGCATCCAACCATTGTTCAGAATCAACGACGTGTTCTTCTGGCGATGCGATTCCAAGGCCATACCGAAAGAAGAACTTTCGCGGACAAACTCCAAAAGTCTCCAGTCGACTCGGTGAAACTCGCCGTGAGCCGGCGCGGGTCGGATCGAGATCGTTGCCAGCCGCCGGCACAAAGCCATCGTACGCTGTAAATTCTGAGGATGCTCTGTGCTGGTCCGCAGCACGACTGAGGCCAAAGTGCTGAAAACGTTCGTCCAGCATCTTAGACTTCTGGTCTGAGTCCATTTCCGCTGCCATTTTGGAAAACCACCATTGATCGGCGTGGATAAAACTCGACGCATCGGTCGGGCAAAATGACCGGGGCGTTCCCACGTGATTCTCAAAGTCCTCCAGCGTCGCATCGGGTTGTTTGTTCAGCAGGCGGAACGTGTCCAGCAACGCTGAACTAGGAAACTGTTCTCGATCCGACGCCAGCGAATAGGTGGCAAAAGAAAATGAGACGTGGCCTGCGAGACGATTGAGCAGTTTGCGAAAATCGTTACTCGATTTTCGATTCGCGTCACCGGAAGTCTGCAGATCCGCCGAGAGGTTCTTTCTTTCAAAATCCAATAATAGTGGATCTTGCCCGCCGCGGTACGGAAAACGCGAGTCATCCAATCCGAGGATACACGTGTTGGCTCGTCCCGAATGCCCACCTCTGGCAATGTGATCAACGTGAACACGTCCCGGTCGCGGCCCATCTGCCAGGATCCGGCTCTCGACCGGTAACTGTTCTAGCCAGTCCCAGACATCGATGGAAATCTCCGGCGCATTCGCGATGGCTTTTTCCATGCCACCGATATCATCAAGCAACTTGTCTTTAGCATAATGGTCGAGCTTATTGACCGACCGCGCATACTGCTCAAGGAATGCTCGCGCTGCAGAGAGTATCTGCAGTGATGACGACCTCCGCTGCGGCGACCCATCGATCAAAAGTGGAATCGTATCATTCAATATTCCGAACGCTGCCAAGCCAAAATCGTAACCGGCCGTAAACTCGTTCTTATCTTCCCTGGCCGCAGCCATTTCAATGTCGGCCCTTGCCTGCCTAACTGCTTCGCCCAGCCGATCTCGATATCGCGAACTGCCGAAACCGATCGGCAGTTCGCGCAGGCGATGTCCGAGTTGCGAAAAACCAGGCCCATCATTGTTCTCAAAGCGTAATAAGCCCTCGCGAATCATCTGTACCACGAGCGTCTGCAAGTAATCGCTACGGATCCAACGCAACCAACTTCTCAGCGCTCGCCCGGGCCTCGAATAGATACAAGCGAGGCCTTCGCCAAAGGTCACGGGCAAGTCGTCGACCGAACTGCTGGCCTCGCATAAAATGGACGTCAGTGTTTCATGAATGAGCGGCACGTAAGTCGAATAATCCGTATGGAGGATCTCGACTTGGTCGAATGACGTGCGTGACTGGCCTTTAAGGATGCCTTGGAGAACAGCGTTCACCTCGTTGACTTCGCCGACCGTGCGCTGAAAACTGGCGACGAATCGTGGTTGCGATTCAGTCGGCGAAACCGAATCGCCGGAAACGAATTTCATCGAGGAATTCTCAAGGGCCTGAAGAAACGCTCTTTCCAGACCATTGCTGGCGATCTCCAAGGGGCAGATGACAACGAGCGATTTCGGCAAGTTAGCTTTGGCTGATCCACTAATAATTAACTGTGTCGCCAGGCGTAAACAGACTGAATAGTCCATCAACTGTTGGCGTGTCAATTCCTCTTCGTAACGCTGAACCAACAATTTGAGATCGGACGCTTTTTCGGTCACCTCGAATGCGGACGAATCAATATGGTCGGCCGAGACATCGGCCATCCGAATATCGTCGATCGATTTGGCAACAAGTTGAGCCAACTTGTCTGTCGATTCAACGTGATGCAAGTACGATAGCTGGCCAGCTTCTAAAAGCTGTTCGAGAACCTTGCCGGCGATGAGAACTGAACGAACGCCAGAAGCGAACTCCAGTCCTCTTGAAACCAACTCGTCGGAAACGATGCGCAGGGCGGCCGATTTGATCGTCTCGGTGTGAACGTTGACGGTATGGGTACCAGAGAGGTTCACCTGGTCTTTCCATTGGCTGCCGATTCGACGATTCGGCGCCAAGAGCCATTTTTGCTCGAGAATGAAGTCTCGGCAAGTCTGTGCGATCGGATGTAGAAAACTGCTCGTCATGGAGACCGAACTGGCACGAGTAAAATTGTGAGGTTAGTAACCCGAAGCGTAAGCGAGGGACGAGGAACGCTTTGTCTCGCCCTCGCTTACGCTTCGGGTTACGAACTCTGGCTTCAAACCGTTAGCGAAACACTGGTCCGGCCAACGATATACCAGCTGCCATGCCCCAGTTACCGGGAATGAACTCAAGTGGAATCGTCTCGGCGCCGCGTTGATAGACGACCGTGATCGTTTTCGCCCCCGACTTGGCCGCGGCTGCCTTGGCCGCGCGAAACTGCTGCATGTTGGCAGTCGGTTTTCCACCGCACGACACAATGATGTCGCCAACTTGCACGCCTTTCTTCGCGGCAGGACTGTTTGGTTGAACCGCAGCGACCGTAAAACGCCGTTTGAGTTTCATCTGCCCGTCGGTGTCCAGGACGTCGTTGTCCTCTCGACCTTCGTATTTTGTCGCGTCGACTCCTTCACGAACGGCCTTGCGGCGAAGAACTTCTTTGACGGCGCGGTAGCAGTTGATCAGGCCGTGGCCCGTTTCGTCATCTACTCCCTCGGCGGATAGATCGGTAGCAGTCGAGGTGATAATCTCCTTAAGATCCCATGGCAGCAGATCGGGATCGGCCGAAACCATCAACGCGATCGCGCCGCAGAACATCGGTCCGGCAAACGAATTACCGTTCATACCTGTCGGGACGACTTGCGAGTTTGGCAACAACAAGGGTAGACCCATATTGAATGCGCAGACCTCGGGTTTTTGAACGTGACCGTCCTGGTAATGCTCCGTTTTCCAAAGCACAGGTCCCTTACTTGAAAACGACGTACGCATCAAATTACGTTGTACACCAGCTGCCGCGAAAACAACGTCGGGAATGTCTTCCGGTGTCCGCATTTGCACCGGAATGCGGGCGGATTGAGCGAAATTTCCAGCCCCCGACACAAAGTAGATACCGCAGAATGAACCGTGCTCCATCACCTTTCGCCAGTGCGAACGGTACTCGCCCAGTCCCGGCATCGAGAAACTCATGCTGTACGTGTCCGCTTCTTGTTCGATCGCCCATTCGACAGCAGATTCCAACTTTTCCGCCCCGATCACTCCCGCCCAACGTCCCTCCGGAGCAATACCGAATTCGTGTTTCAATTCGCCATGACCGGCTCCACATACGATCGAGGCACACATCGATCCGTGCAGTAAGCTCGCATTTCGTGTGTTTCTACCGGCTGGTGAAACGGCGAGGAGGGGCGAGCCAATCTGGAAATTGTAACCGTGATAGTCATCGACCAGTCCGTTCCCGTCATCGTCCTTGCCGTTGTCCGGAATCTCATTCGGATTGCGGTAGAGGTTGTACGCGTAGGCATCCGAAAGTACGAAATTGAAGTCGTGAATTACATTCAGTGTTCCTTGCCCAACGACGCCAAACTTCTCCCAAACTCGATCTGCCAGCAGGGCTCGCGTATACCAGGGATGAAGGAAGCGATCGCTGGCCCAGGCCTCCCTCTCGATCAAAGGGCTCGACTTAGCGGCGCGTCGAGGAACGGGTGATCTTCTAACCCTCGAGACGCGGAATATTTTTCGGACACCCGGAACCTCTTCAAGGTCGCCGATATGGTCGGGAGAGACGTCGCCGCTGAATCCATTCACGACCCAATGACGCTCGACATTCGATAGACTGCCTGCCTCGACTAACTTGTCGATCGAGTCCTTGGCCTTCGCATACGACTGCTCACTGATGGCCTTGAGTGTAGAGACTACCGACTTCCGCAATTCACGACGTTTCCACGATGCGAGCTCTTTGGCGCGGCGACTGTACGACGTGCCATCGCCGAGGAATTGGTCTTCAAACCAGACGGTAACATGAATCGGCAGGCCCGCCGGAGTGCGTCGAGACTCGGCCATCTTCCATACGCCATCGCCGGGTAGCTTCTCCGTTGCCAGCAGCACCGTCTCCTCGGGCTCCGCGGCCGAAACACGAGTCATCATTGGCCCGGTGCTGAGCAGGCAACACAACGCGAACAAATTCAGTGTCGATCGGTGCATTTTTTCGCCCTAAGAAATGGTGAACAACCGTTTCTGTGCGGACCTAATTATACGACGTGACAGCCCGCCAGTCGACGAACATGTTGTGAGCATTATGTGTGGCACTGGCTCCCCCAGTGTTTTTGGGTCGTGCGAGAACCGGACGCTAACGCGTGCCGGCTGATTCACTGATCTGCAAGTATTTTTCGGCGTAATCTTGTAACGCGGCCGCGAGTTGATTGGCCGTTTTTTTGCGAGTCGATTTTTCGCGGTACGACCGACCAAACTCGAGCTGGATCGCGTCGGTAGCATACGTTTGATTGCTGCCGTAGGTCCGCACGATGTAGCCGCCGTTGTACCCTGGTTGCTCGCGACCATCGAGCGGATTGGGGTGAACTTTCCAACCTTGCTGACTCAACAAACCGAACAAACTCTCCTTGCCAACGTGGGCCGATTCACCGAATCGTCTTCGCAAGAACTGAACTGTGCGGCCGTTCTGCGTCCCGCGAAAAACCGTATCACTGGCTAGCCCTTGGCCGTGCACGTCGATCAAAACTCCGCCGCGAAACCGATTGCTAACCTCCAGACAATACTTGTCCAGATGATCGTGGTACCTCTTATAGATCCGACCGGCAAGTTCATGTTCATACGCTTCACGCGGGGATCGGTTCGGGTCGAGGTAACGGCGATGCGGAAGCGCGACTACCAAGTAGGGTCGCTTGCCAAATCGGCTCTCCACCGCAGCGGCCACAGCTGAAGCCAGGTCCGCGGTGCCGAAGTCTTGTAGAGTGACAAACTTCGAAGCGTTGTCCGGCAGGTCCTCACCCGACCGGGGCTCTACGCCGGGAAGTTTCATGCTACCGCCATGCGGCGCTGAGATGATGATCGGCAACTCACCTCGCTGAACATCGACGTAACGCTCGACCGCTATCGCATCCGTCGTTTGTAACTCGACCGGTCGTTGCGCCTGAATGCCGCTCGACCACAATACGAACAGTATTGCGACACTTATGCCTGACCCAACACGTGGAGTTCCCATAACGATAGAATCCTAACTGATTTTTGCCTGCTACCCTGCCTCGCTTCATTATCATATCGTAATGCATCGCGTCAACAGAAGCAGCCGACAGATCCGTGGGCACACTAACGCCCAGCGACGGTGTTGGTTGTCATGATTGGCGATTCTTGGTCACTTGCGGTGAAAGTGACCTACGTGACCCGCTGATTTATACTATCTCCCTATGTTCTTCCCGCTCATCAGATTCAGGAAACGACCGGCAAGCTATGAAAGTCGATAAGGCGGAAATTGAGGCAATACAGACATTGGCCCGTGAAGCGGGTGAGAAAATCCTCACTGTTTACCACTCGGACGATTTTGACGTCGAGGCGAAGGGAGATGGCTCACCGCTCACCCGCGCCGATCGGTTAGCGCATGAGCACATTGTCGCCGGGTTGGCGGAATTAACTCCGGAGATCCCCATTCTCTCAGAGGAATCGGAATCGTCAGACTACGATCTAAGAAAGGACTGGGAAGTCTTTTGGCTTGTCGATCCGCTGGATGGGACCAAAGAGTTCATCAAACGCAATGACGAATTTACGGTTAATATCGCGTTGATCGTCGACCGAGTGCCCGTGTTCGGTGTTGTGGTTGCCCCAGTTCTCGGCACTTGCTATTGCGGAGGAGCGGAATACGGCGGCTGGTTGGTCGACCGGGACGGGAAACATCGCACGCTGCAGGTCCGAATTTATTCCGGTGGAACGGCGACCGTGATCGCCAGCCGTTCACACCGTGGTCTTGCCGTTGACGCTTTCCTCGCCGCACTCACGGCCAGCGAACAAGAACCCGAGGTCCGCAGCATGGGCAGTTCGCTGAAGATCTGCCTTGTGGCCGAAGGAGTTGCCGACGTCTACCCTCGACTCGGCCCAACATCTGAATGGGATACCGCCGCAGCACACGCGGTTGTACTCGGGGCGGGCGGTAACGTGACCGATGCCGCAGGTGATCCGCTGCGTTACAACAAGCCGTCGATCCTCAATCCCTGGTTCATCGTTAGCGGCGGTGGCGGATACCATTGGTCGCAATTGGTACCGCAAACAGAGGATGGGGAATGAACACCGACCATCGAACACTAAACGCCGAACACTAAACGCCGAACACTAAACGCCGAACACTAAACGCCGAACACCGACTGGATACTGAACGCATGCGAACCACAGCATTCCACCTGGCATTGCTTTGCCTTATCCCCTGCCCGTCCGCATTTTTGTTTGCCGCCGATCGACCTAATGTGATCGTCTTTCTGTCAGATGATCAAGGCTGGGGCGATCTCAGTTTCAATGGCAACCGAAACCTCTCCACGCCCAATATCGATTCGCTGGCTCGAGATGGAGCAAGTTTCGATCGTTTTTTTGTCTGCCCGGTTTGCTCGCCAACTCGAGCCGAGTTTCTTACGGGCCGCTACCATCCGCGGAGTGGAGTGTACAGCACGTCGGCCGGTGGAGAACGAATGAACGCCGACGAGACAACGATCGCTCAACTATTTCAAGCAGCGGGATACACCACGGCAGCTTTCGGAAAGTGGCATAACGGAATGCAGTATCCATATCACCCAAATGCGCGAGGCTTTGACGAATTCTATGGATTCTGTTCAGGGCACTGGGGAAACTACTTCAGCCCGCTGCTAGAACGAAACAATCAGATGATCCGTGGTGATGGTTTCGTCATCAACGACTTCACCAATCAAGCGATGCGATTCATCGAATCCAAGCGAGACCAACCATTCTTCGTCTACCTGCCATATAACACGCCGCATTCTCCTATGCAGGTCCCCGACCGCTGGTGGGACAAGTTTGCTGAACGCGAACTCGACATGCACAACCGTGATCCCAAGAAAGAGAACTTGGGTCATGTACGGGCGGCGTTGGCAATGTGTGAAAACATTGACTGGAACGTCGGCCGCGTGCTCCAAAAACTAGATGAACTGCGTATTGCAGATAATACGATTGTGGTCTATTTCTGCGACAACGGACCGAATGGCCACCGCTGGAACGGCGACATGAAGGGCCGCAAAGGTAGCACCGACGAAGGCGGCGTGCGTTCCCCGTTATTCGTCCGTTGGCCCGCCCAAATCAAACCGAACCAGCGAGTCACTCAAATCTCCGCCGCAATCGATCTCTTGCCGACACTCGCGTCCATGTGTGGTGTACCCGCGGAAACAGAAAATCCCCTCGATGGCATGGACGTGTCGCCGCTACTGACCGGTAGCAATACGGATTGGTCGGATCGCCTGATCTATTCTCACTGGAGAAACCGAGTCAGTGTTCGGAACCAGCGGTTTCGTTTGGACCACACAGGTCAGCTGTATGATCTTTCCGCCGACCCGGGCCAACGCAAGAATGTTGCCGAGCAACACCCGCTGGTGACCGAAAAATTATCAACCGCCGTCAGTGCATGGAAAAAGAGAGTATTGGCCGGTTACGATGACGACCAACGTCCTTTTGTGATCGGACACGCCGATACGGACACAACTCAACTTCCCGCTCGCGACGCCAAGGCGAGTGGGATGATCACTCGCTCCAACCGATTCCCGAACTGCTCGTACTTTGGCAATTGGGTTCGTACCGAGGACGAAATCCAATGGGATGTCAAAGTCGCAACAGCCGGGACGTACTCCATCGAACTCTACTACACTTGTGCCGCGGACGATGTTGGAGCCACTTTGGAACTCCAGTTTCTGGACCAGAAAACACAATTGAAGATCACTAAACCCCACGATCCGCCAGAGCAAGGTGCAGAGCACGACCGAGTGAAGAGGCAAGAGTCGTACGTAAAGCAATTTCAACCACTCCCATTTGGGACCATCAACTTGGCGAAAGGCTCCGGCAAGTTGGTCCTGCGAGCGAAAGACATACCGGGCAAAGAGGCGATCGAATTTCGCCTGCTCATGCTACGACGCAAATAAGATATTGAATGCTGGACCTGTTCGATTTGTCATTAGTTATCTGTCAACGGTCATTTGTCATTTCGTTTTCGCAGTTTCAGCGGATGAGTCGAGAATCCGGCATGGCGCCTAGTTTTCGCCGGTTGTCTCCACACTGCGCGCGATCACCGCGATTCAACGGAGAGCTTCGACAAGCCGGAGCACGCCAAAGTTTGGAGTGCGGTGACTTGTCACCGCTTTTCTAGAACTGACTCGAAACAAGTACGTCCGTGATGATCCGCGCGGCGAGTGCATCTTCCTTCCTTGACAAATGAGAACTGACAAATAACCAATGACAAATCTTCGAGGAATCTCCGTGGACCAACGGACTGCCGTCAACAGATTGACCAATGACCGAACTTTGGCCCTCGCCGTGCAAGGTGGCAACCGAACCCCAGCCCGCTGAGCTGGGCTAGGTAAACGCAACGGGGCGTTGCCCCTTCGTTGCAAGGCAGTACAGGATTTGAGCCGAAGGCGCTAGCCTCGGGTGTTATTGATTCTGAGGTTAAATCGCCAAGACCCGACGCTAGCGAGTTCGGCTCACTAGGCTGTTCGCCCGAGGCGTTGCCGGCATGAATCGAGCCAAGAGCGCAGGCAGGAAGACGAGGTCGGCGAACAGTGCGGCGGTGATCGTCAATGCACCCATGCTGGCAAAAATTCGATGGTCACGAAAATCGCTGAACATCACGGTCGAGAATCCGGCCACCAACACAATCGTTGTCATGATCAGCGCGGTACCCACACTGGTAAACGACCGGCGAATCGCTAAATCGATGTCATCCGTCAGCAGACGTTGTTCTTCAAATCGCGTTAAAAAGTGGATCGTGTCGTCAACGGCAATCCCTAAGCAAACGGTGAACGCGCAGACACTGACCAATTCCAAAGCCTGGCCAGTTACCACAAGATAGAAACCTGTCACCGCAAGCGGAAACACATTGGGAACAATTGAGATTAACCCGATACGCAGCGAACGGTAGACGATTGCCAAAACGACAAAAATAATCAATGACGCCGCGCCCAGGCTGGCGGCCAAGTCGATCACGATTTGATAAAGGCTGCGCCAACGTCGGACGGCAGGACCCCGCAGTTGAACCTCGAAGTCGGGATGCGACGCTTCGATGTCGATCAATCGCTGCTCGATCCTCGTAAAAACTGGACCGTAGGCCGCGATCCCTAAGTCCTGAACACGAAAAGTAACCGACGCTTGGCGAAACTCAGGTTGGTAGAACGCTCGCTTCAACGGTGGCGGAAGCAACTCGATCATCGATACCCGCTCTTCCAACGCACCGTCTCCTGGCAGTGCATCCACCAGATTCCGCAACGACAGCGGAGGCGCTATCAACGCCTCCGATCGCAACAGATCGTCCACCTCAGCAATCACCGTCAACAACTGTGGCGAATTCTCGGGCACGTTATTATTCCAGTGAATCGACACGGAGCCGCGCTCCAACCCACCAAAAGCGCGGTCCATATGAACCAGAGCTTTCGCCGCCTCACTGCTTGGAGGAAGCGCATTGGAAGTCCGTTCGTCCGGACGCAATCGGCCAGAAATCAACACACAGACGACGGTCGATACGATGGCCGTGCCGCTGAGCAATGTCCGTCGTTTCAGTACCCAATCGACAATACCACTCACTCGCCCGAGATGACGATCAATCAGACCGTCTTCATGTCCCAGGTGAATGCTACGTCCGAGCGGAGTTGAACAGGCCAAGGGGATCACGGTGATCACTGCCACAAAAGTGAGCAGTGCTCCAATCACGCAGCACTGGCCAAACTCCTGCACAATCTCGTGGTGGGCCAGAGTCAGAGAACCAAACCCGATTGCGGTGGTCAACGAAGTCAGCGCGCAAGCCAAGCCGACCTCGCGTATCCCGTTCATGGCCGCCTGCTTCTCCGACTGTTTGGCAACTCGCAACTTGCGAATCGATACTAACAAATGCACTCCGTCCGTCACTCCAATCAAACTCAAGAGAATCGGGAGCACGACATCGTTGAACGGGTTGTCTTGAAAGTCAAAAAACCGGATGACGCCAAGTGTCCAAAAAATGCCGATTGATGGTGCGAGTGCCAAAACCACCACCGCCGTGATACCACGAAACAGGATGAACGACATCAGGATGATCATTCCGTATCCGATGACCTGGTACTTCGTTTGATTGACTTCGTGTGTATGTATGGCCGTCAGGTAGGAGGGCACACGACCGGTGATCATGAGGGAATAATCAATTTCGGGATGCCGACCGCAAACGTCGGCCGCGACCCGCTTCAAACCATCCGTACAATCTGCGTCGTCGTTGACGTAAAACCAATCGAGCTCGATCATCATCAACAGCGTCTTGCCATCGCTCGAGAGCAAGTGCCCGCCGACCAACGGATGAGATAACGCCTTGGAACGGGCGACCTGGAAACGGACTTCCGACGCCTCGGATCGAGGGAAGAGGGGTTCTGGTAGCCCGAAAATATTGAGAATCGGGACGCGATCCATCCACATCAAGCGATCCACGTGATCCAGAGACTCCAACTCCTCGGCGATTTCGCGTAGCGTCTTCGCACCTTCAGAGGTAAAGAATGAATCTCCCTGAATCACCAAGATCACGTCCGCTCGACCCAGACTGAACGGATCCACATTCGGAGACTCGATTGGATCCCCAACCTCCTCCGCAAAGCTCTGTTTTTCGGGGCTCGCTGAGACGAATAGATCACGGACCAAGTGCGGCGCAACGTAGCCTACGACCGCCACGCCACTCCACAGCATTAACAGCAGAGTGATGGTCCACGGTCGACCTACAATAATGCGAGCCAAAAGGTCAATGAAGCGTGTCACGAAGAATGTCGTCCAGAATGATCGGTGCAGTTACTTGCGAAACCTTAGTCGAACCCGATCTTGTAACTCGTTGCGACGGATCTGGCCGTCGTCGTCTATATCCCAATGGTGGAAATAGAAAGTTCGAATCGACCGCGGCACCTCATGACGACCCACCACACCATCCCGATTCTTGTCGTGACGTTTTAAGAACTCGTCAACAAATGCTTTCACCTTGACCTCATCGTAACTCTGCTTTTCGACCGTCGCTCGTCGCCGCACGACCGGAGCCGAACCCGTCGTATCACGCGGTTCCGAAATGGCGAAAAATGCAACCGCCATCTCCTCCCAAGTTTGATCGCCCCATGTCACCCATTGCGTGGGGTCAGGGTTGGTCGGATTATCAGCCGAATTGTCAAACGTTACCGTACAGTGCAGACCTGATATCGTGCTCAACGGCAGTGGTTCGACCAGTTCGTACGCGTGTTGCCAATTGAAATCGTAATTTGGCACATCCAGCAAGATTTCTGCGTCGTCGCTTGCTCCGCTGCGAACTTGGAAGCTGCGCCCGCGTACGTGCATGTGCGGAATGATCGCAAGTAACCCACCAACTTGTGGCACGTAATTCACGCGAAAATTCACTTGATGTTGGGGTGCATGGGGCGGGATCTCAAACTCCTGATCGATGCCGACGATCGTGACTACTTCGTGCGTCACTTCTTCCGCATCGGCGAAAATCAAGCCGATCTTGGTCAGGTCCTCTTTTGGTGTGCCAGTCGGTGTGTAGTGCATTTGAAACACCAGCTTCGAACCAGCCGGAACGAAGCGAGCGTGGCTCGGTGGCAACGCCCCGGTTCGCTGGCCTGGGACGAAGCCAGTTAGCCAACCCACGCCACGAAAGCGAGCACCGTCGGGTGGACGGATGAAGACGATGCAGTGGTGGACAACCGACCGCTCACCAGGGATCACTTCCGCCCCACTGATCCAGCGGTCGCGCTTGAATCCCGGGTCGACAACAAAATACTGGTATTCCACCGTCCCAGTTGCTGGCACGAGAAACGGTCGGCTCCGCATCGGCAAGACCAGGTCCGGTTTGCGGGGAAGTTGCCAATCGGTCGAGTACTGTACCGGCTCGGGCAGATCCGCTGGGTCGCCGCGCGGCGTCCCCGCGTCAATCCACTGACGCAAGATCTGTTTGTCTTGTAGCGACATGCGGCGTTCGTTGCGAAATTTTCCGTGGGCTGGGTGAGCGTGCCAAGGTGGCATTCTCCCCTCGTCAATCGACTCCATCAGAGCGTCCGCCCAACCAACCACCTCGTCGTAGTCCGTGAGAGAAAACGGACCGATCTCGCCCTCCCGATGACACTCAACGCAGTGTCGCTGAAGCAGCCTAGCCACCTGCCGACTGTAGTTCACCGAAGAATCTTGCTTTACCGCTTTGACGCGTCCAATCAAGCATCCAACAGTTTCGGTTTCGGGCACGTCAACCGAGCCGACGGCGATTAGTTGTTCTAGCGCCAATGTCAGATCGTGTCGAGTCGCCTTGGCCTTCGCACGCCCAGGCACGTATTGGTCATCGATGCGACCTCGATAGCGGACCTTCAATTGGCGATCCAAGACGAATACTTCCGGAGTGCGCGTGGCGCCGTATCGATCCGCGATCTTGTTGTTCTCATCTCGCACCAAGGGAAATGTGATGGCGTGTTCCCGAGCAAACTGGCTGAGGTCGTCGATACTGTCCTGACGATTACTATCGACGCCGATCCAATGGACCGGGTGGTCTTTGAATTGCTTGGATAGCTCCAATAGCCGCGGCGCATAGAGTCGAGCCAAGGGGCATTCAATTCCGAGAAAACAAACGACCGTCCACTGATCAGTATTCGATTCGACCAGCTCGACACGCCCACCAACGACATCGTTGACCGTCAACGATAAATCGTCAGCTCGCAGCAATTGCGACCGTTGGAGTAAAGGGCTGACCTGCAGCAGTACCGGGACGATCAGCGCCCACGGAATCCTTCGAAGTTGCATCGCTCATCACCACCAAAAAACTCTTGGTAAACAAAAAACTCTTGGTAAAACGGACAGGACGGCTTTCGACATGGATCGAACGACGCCGATAGTCCATTTTGTGCTAAAGAAGCCGAATCTGGCAACCCAGGCGCCCAAAGTTGTCGGCCAGCCGAGCCCTCGAACGAATCGAGATCACAACGAGAGCTGCTCACCAGCCATCTGACGTTCACTTCTGGTCAGCTCGTACATGTCGTAGAGCAGTTGAATGTCACATTGTCGCTGCTCCACTTTTCGACGTGAGAACATCCGCTGTTGAGTGTTCACCATGATATCGGGGGGAATTTCCGTGACCTGACCGAAAAGGCGGGCATAGTTGACAAAACTGGGAACGTTGGTCGTGATGAAACCGTACAGCATGCTGCAGACGCCGATAGTCTTCCCGGTGAAAATTCCCGTATTGATGGCCGACTTCGAATAATCGCCAATCATACAACCAACAAACTGCATTCCAGTTGCGACGCGTCCGGTGGGATACTCCATGTTGATCTTGCCGTAGGTGTTCTTAAGATCGCTATTGCACGTACCGGCCCCCAGGTTGATCCAGCTACCCAAATAACTGTGCCCGAGAAACCCGTAGTGTTGCTTGTTCGTGTACGGCTCGATGATCGACGCCTCAACCTCTCCTCCCACTTTCACCGTGTGCGCGATTGAAACTCCGTCCTTGATAGCAGCATGTTCGATCAGCCGGGATCCCTTCCCCACATAACCGGGGCCATTCAAGTAGCAAAACGGCCCGACACTCACCCCGTCGTCCAGGATGATCGGCCCTTCGCTTGTGTCGCAAGAATAGTACTCAGGCAACTTCACGTCCGAGCCAACAAACAACCCGTCTTGCACTTCGGTCAACGTGCCAGCGGCTAGCCGAAAGCTCAGGTTCTCATCGAGTATCGTCATATTCTCAGCGATGATATCGTGTGAGTAGTTGAAGATGGCCAAGTCTTCGCTCGACTGCAGTGGCGGCAGAGACGAGGCGACCGTATCGGTGAGTAGCGAGTCGAGTCCGATCCAACTCAGTTCGTTCTTCGCCTCAATGGTACGGATCATCACAACAATGTGGTCGTCCTGGCGCAGAATGCCCGGCTGCCCTTCGCTGATCAGATCCTGTAGCCGAATAGAATTCGTGTGTGACGGAACCAACCTGGCATTTACAAACATCACCGTTTCCCCAGCAGTCACCGAGGGTGAGTGAAGATCGGGGAAATCGACCTGCTGCAGGACAGTGAGGTAAGGGCGAACGATGCCGCCGAGGGGACAGTCCAGGACTCGCAGCCAATCGATGAGACGATTACTACCGCAAGTGATCGCATACGCCGGACGAGCGACGGCCATCGGGTACAACCGGAGGACATGCTTGTCCTCAAAGACAACAACTCGCATGATTTTCGCTTCCTGCCAGCTAATTCGGCCAACTTAAGGACGGCGTTGGAAGACAAATTCCAAGGACTCAGGGACGCGGTGATTGTACTTGGCGTCAAATTCAATGTCACTCATGACCAACAACATGACTCCCTCGACGGGGCCAACCACAAATCCTACGCCAAAACAGCTCATGATGAGAACGGTGAATCCAGCCGAAAATGAGCCGAGGTAAAAGTGGTGCGTTCCGAGGAATCCAAAAACCACCGCCAACAACCCTGCCATGATCTTGTTCTTCCCTCGTCCGTGTCGTTGCCTGTACGCCGTCATGATCGATCAACAAACTCCAAAGTTCGCTCGACAAGCAAGGGTCTGTCTCAGTATCGGTCGGCGAAATGAAGTGGTCAAGGACGCAAGTGGTCTGTCGGTTGCGGGCGACCCGCCGATTGGTCGAATCATCGTGTGATCTCGAAAACGCGAGGCTAGCGACTGGCACAGCGTCGGGCCGTGGCGTGATTTCAAAAACCCGAGGCTAGCGCCTTCGGCTCAAAACAACGCCGATTACACAAAATAGGGTTGTGGAGTATCATGAGGCACAGGTCCGGTGTTTTTCCTCTTCTTGATCTTTAAAATTTCACAAACCCTCTTGTTAAAGCCCCATGAGTCTGGCCAACATCTACCAACGACGATTCGGATTGTCCTTCGAGCTCTTTCCGCCCAAGACCGAGAAAGGTGAACAGGCCCTATTGCGGCACGTCGATCATCTTAATCGCTTCCACCCCGACTACCTTACCTGCACGTATGGGGCTGGCGGGTCCACTCAAGCAAAGACGCTTGGCATCATTACCAAGGTCAAGGAACGACTCGATATCCCGGTCGCTTCACATTTGACCTGCGTTGGATCTTCGGTGGATCAATTGCGAAGCTACCTGACCGAGGCCCGCCAGCGAGGCATCGATCACATCATTGCGTTGCGTGGCGACCCACCGAAAGGGGAATCAGAGTTTAAAGCGACCGCTGACGGATTTCGACACGCCAACGAATTGGTCGAACTGATTCGATCCGAGTTTTCAAATTTTGGCATCGCCGTCGCAGGCTATCCCGAGAAACACCAGGAAGCAACCAGCTTTGAAGTGGATATCGAGAACCTGAAGCGAAAAGTCGACGCCGGCGGGCAGATTGTGATCACTCAACTGTTCTACCAAAATGACGACTTCTATCGTTTTCGTGATGCCTGCGATAAGGCGGGAATTAATCTGCCGCTAGTTCCGGGCATCCTGCCAGTGACAAGTTTGACACAGATTCAGCGAATCTCCTCAATGTGCGGGGCCGCACTGCCGGCATCATTGGTCGACCAACTCGGTGAACGAGACGATGATGTGTGGCAGTTTCAGGTTGGTGTCGAGTTTGCCGTCGAACAGGTCAAGGACCTGATCGCGCACGACGTTTGCGGGATGCACTTTTACGTGCTCAATAAATCCGCCGCGACGTCCGAAGTTCTGCAACATGCCGAACTCGACCGCTAGTTTTCAAACCTGGTTCCACCGGCACTGCCGGTGGGGTAACGGGCGCGAATCGCAACGGGTATCATCGAGATTGAAATATTGGTCACTTTCGGCGAAAGTGACCTACTTGAGCGGTGGGTTGCTCGATACATCGACGAGTCGCTGACGAAGTGCGTCAGCATCCCCCCTCTTTTCACCGTTTCCTACATAGTTGAGCCGTTCCATCCGTTCCATTTGCCTCACAATGCAAAAGGGCCACCTGCATTGGCAGGTGACCCTTTTTGCAACCGAAGAACAACAGGAGGTGTACAGTTATGCGGTTTCGGCCGGATTGTCGATCGCTTCCATCCCGTCCAGGAAACCGACCAAGGCGCGACAGCGGTAGGGTTGTTGAAGTTTGCGTACTGCCTTGCTCTCGATCTGACGAACTCGTTCTCGCGTGACCGAGAAGATCCGGCCCACTTCTTCCAAAGTGTACGAGTAGCCGTCGGCAAGGCCGTAGCGAAGTCGCAAGATTTCCCTTTCCCGATAATTCAACGTCTGCATCGCTTCTTCAATCCGTTCCTTCAACGCTTCTTGGTTCGTGTCATACAACGGATCGTCGTCGCGATAATCTTCCAGAAACTCGCCGAAGTAGCTGTCGTCGTGGTCGCCAACGGGCTGATCTAACGAGAGTGGTTGTCGTGACATTTTGAGAATACAGCGAGTATCTTCCAGTGGCAGCTTCGCTCGCTCAGCCGTCTCTTCTGGGGAAGGCTCACGCCCCAACTCTTGGACCAATTCGCGAGTGACCGTTCGCACTTTGCTCATGGTGTCGATCATGTGAACGGGCACACGAATCGTGCGACTCTGGTCAGCAATCGCTCGCGTGATCGCTTGCCGAATCCACCAGGTCGCGTAGGTCGAAAATTTATAGCCTCGAGCGTGTTCAAACTTGTCCACAGCACGCATCAGGCCCGTATTTCCCTCCTGGATCAAGTCCAGGAAACTGAGCCCGCGATTGCGGTATTTCTTGGCGATCGAAACGACCAATCGCAGGTTACCCGCCGACAGGACTCGCTTCGCCGCGTCGTATCGATCTTCCAAAACGTTGGTTCGGTCGACCCGTCGTTGCAGAGTTGCGGGCGACTCGAAGGTGATTCGCATCAGATAGCACAATTCGCCTCGCAGTTCCTCGTAGGTGCGGCCACGTGAATAACCGGAGTTTTCGGCATCTGACATTTGCCCCAACAACGATTTCATCCGATCAGCGATGGCAATCAATTTTTCAAACAACGGCTGGAGCCGGTTGGTTCGCAGGTTCATCTCTTCGACCAGACGAACCGCCTTATTGCGTCGAATGACCAAACGCTTCCACGCTTCGCGGCGACTGGGTTTCGGTTGAGTTCGATCGATGGCAATGTAGAAGTCACGTCGATTCTGCTTGAGAAGGTGGTGGAGCGTAAGCAGATTCGGCCCCAACCGCTTCATGATTCTCTTCTTCTCCGAAGTGTTCGTTACCGACACCTCGATGGTCCGATCGAGTCGTAGCTTGCCGGTGTAAACTTGTTCCAACAAGTCAACCGCCCCTTGAAGGACGTAATCGGTCGCCAGCATCGTGTGGCGGAATTCCGTGCGTGATTCCTCAATCGCCATGGCGGCTGCGATCTCTTCACTGCGGGACAACAACGGAATCTGGCCCATCTGCATCAGGTACATGCGAACCGGGTCATCCGTGGCGTCAACCGACCCGGTCTTCACTTCAACTTTCTCTTCTTCGTTGGCGACGTCGTCCGCTGCACCATTACGCGGCGGCGCGGATAATACGTCGACGGCCCTGTGTGAGTGCCCGTTGGTGGCTTTCTTTGTCGAAGCGGTTTTGCGAGTGGTCTTGGTCAAGGTGCTACTCCTCCGTCGTTGGTTGTTCTTCGGTTGCCCTCGGCGGTAACACCAGAGGACGAGAGCCACGTATTGCGACTGTTGCGCCGAATCCCAAAAAACAACCGAGAAGAGAACCGTAAACTACTTCTATCAAAGGGTTTAAAAAATACTATGAAAACGCTGGGCGGCGGGTCACCCGGTTGTCTTTTGACAACATGTCGCCTTCACGCAACACAACCCTACGTCCCAACCCCTGCCTTGTAGCTAAAATTCCCTCGTACTAGACTGCCTTGGTTCATTCATTGCCGTGAGGAAGCTGACTGTGGAAAACTGGTCTCGACGGATCCCGTTTAAGGTCGATATTGCTGGCGTTATCGAGATCATGGGATCGTCGCTGTACAGCCGCATCGACACACCCGTCCGAGAGTTGATCCAAAACGCTCATGACGCCGTGATTCGTCGTCGCCAACAGGATTTGGACTACCAGGGACGCATCGACATTCGGCAGGACCCCGAACGAAACACGTTGTCGTTTCATGATGATGGGATCGGACTCAGTCCCGAGGAAGCGGAACAATACCTGGGCACCTTGGGAATTGGAATTACCGGCTTACTCAAAGGACGCGGACCTCGTGAACTTCAAGAATCCGTCAACGGCGATAATGACTCGTTGATCGGCCAGTTTGGCATTGGCTTGTTTAGCGCGTTCATGTTGGCGGATCGTATCTCGGTGGAGAGCCGCCGCCTGGACTGCGAAACGGGCGTTCGCTGGGAGGCCGGGGCCGGCACGGAAATCGAATTGGCTTCGTCGCCGAGAAAAGAGACGGGCAGCAGTATTACTCTGTATCTAAAGCCGGAATACCAAATACTCTCGCAAGATGAAGAGAAGCTGGAAGAGGCGATCAAACTGTTCGCCGACTTTCTTCCCGTCCCGATTTTCCTGAACGATGGAAAGGCTAGGACCAACGTAATCCACGTTGCCTGGTTCGACCCGTCTCCGGAACGCGAACGGATTGAATTGGAGTTTGAAGGCTATTTCAATGAAACCCCGTTGGATATTATCCCCGTCCAGCTGAACCGGCCGGCCACGATCAGCGGAGCATTGTACGTTACGCCACACCGCGTTCCCCTTGCCGGAGACATACCGGCGGTCGCGGTGACGATTCGACGAATGGTGATTTCGCGACACGTCCATGACCTGCTGCCCGTCTGGGCGCCGTTCCTTCGCGGTGTGCTCGAATTACAAGATTGCAGTCCCACCGCAAGTCGCGAGGACTTGGTTCGTGACGAGGCGTTCGAACGCGTGCAGTTCATCCTCGAACAGCATCTCTACGAACATTTCGAGCAGATGGTCACTGTGGAACCGGCCAGGTTCGAGGCGATTGTACAATGGCATCGATATACAATTGCTGCGGCAGCGCTGTCAGATGAACGACTGCGACTCATGCTTCGTCAAACATATCGGTGGCCGACGTCCCAAGGTCAATTGACCTTTGAAGAGATTCTCGCCCGAAGTCCGTCCGACCCGCTCTGTGATGAGGAGGCCGACTTCGTTGTCTGGTACAACTCCGACCGCCGCCAAGAACGGTGGGTGAATGAAGTCTTCGACGGACACGATGTGCCTTGCGTCCACGCGGTTCGCGGTTTTGAAGAACCATTGCTGGCGGCACTAGTGGCTGACACGGACCAAGGCCAAGCGGACCTGCGCATTACCAGCCCATCGGCCGCTGGATTCGCAACGAGTATTCTGGGGATCGAGGGAACCGAGGATGCGCCGCCGGATTGGAACGAGTTTCTCGGAGTGACGGAAGCCAAGATTCTTACGGCCAATTTTTCGTCGGACAAGCCCGTCATGGCGTTCCTCAACGAACGTTACGAATTGACGCAAGTGTTTGAAGACCTCAAAAAAGGTGACTCTATCCCACAGGGATTTCAACGCCTGATCGACTCGCACTTCCGCAGCCACCCTACGGGCCAAAACGAAATCGTCCTCAATCGCGGTCATCGTGTCGTCAAACGGGCCCTGTCACAAGGCACCACCAGCCCGTTGGCCAGCGTGGTTCGATTGTTGGTTATCAATGCACTCAGCTCCGCCGGTGCGTCCATTCCACAGGATGCCCACCAGAGTCAATCCAACGACCTCGATTGGGTCGCCGACGCACTCTGGGGCAAAGACTCTTGAGCCGAACTCGCTAGCCTCGGATCTTGTCGCTAGTATCGCGTGATCTTACAAAAACCCGAGGCTAGCGCCTGCGGCTCAAATCCGCATTGCCTTGCAACAATGGGGCATCGCCCCGTTGCATTCACTGTCACCTGGTGTAGAGATTCCGGAATCGGCTACGATAGTCAGGTCGTAACACGTTGCCTCATCGATCGACATCTCACCCTGGAAAGAACGTCGCATGTCTGATTTCGACGCGCATGACGGAATTGATGCACAACTCGAGCAAATCCAAGACTCGGCCGGTGACCTCATCGAGCCTTGCCATTACAAGTCCTCCTTCGAACGATACGGCGAACTTCGTCGGCTAGCCCGTAGCGAAAAACGTCTGGTCGCTTATCTGAATGGAGTCTTCTTTCAGATGGACCAGGCGCAATACCTGCTCGACTTTCAAACAATGAAAGAACGGGCTATCGAACTGGTTTCGCTGCTAGAAAGCGAGGAGCGTTCGCGACAATTGCAAGCGGACTTTGAACCGCACCAATACGAGTATCTGGTCCATTCCATGAGCTCTTGTGCCTATGAAAATCTGGCTGAGGCAACGGGACAATCGGATGGATACAATTCGGACGGCATGCATGCATGCATTGCCGACGGTTTGCAAGTGTGTCGGCAAACTGGCAAACTGGCGTGCGTCAGCTGTTTTCGCGAGTACTCGGTGGATGTCTATACGGCTGCCGACGACACAGAATTAGCGGGATACCAATGCCAAGCGATTATCGATCATCCCGGACCTTGGGCCGATCGGGGTGATCGACGCTGGTTGGCCTGCATCAAGTCTGCATGGCTCGAGTTACTCGCCGGAAAGGCCTTCACCGCGCGTTCGCTCGTGGACCAGGCCCACGACCTAATCGAAAGTGACGAGGTTCCGCTGAAGCGTGAAGCGACGATTCGAGTGTTGTTCTGCGACGCGACGCTAGATCTGCTGAATGGTGATGACATTTCGTCACACCAAGAACAACTGGCCGAAATCCTGCCGCCTGCGGGCGAGTGCCCGGCGTTTGAACTGGAAATGGCACTGTTGAATTCCCTGCAGGCTGTGGTAAGTGGAGATTTTGCCGCATCGGTCGACATCTTGACACCGTGGGATCGAAAACTCTCGCAGGCAAAGGCGCTGACATGGTGGTTCGAAGTTCGCTTGCGACTGATTGCCACCAAGCGACTCGCCGGTGACTCAGATCGTTTGGATCGCCTCGTTCAACCGTTAGAACAAGCGGCATTGCAGGCTAGTGACTGGTTGACAGAGCGACGGCTGCAACGGCTCTTGGACGACGACTTTCAGCCGTCCCCCTTGGCATTATTGGCCGAACTGCGTCAGCCGACCACGCCATCAGAATCGAGCGGCCCGGAAGTGGTCGAGTCCTCGGCGGAGAACGGTTGTGAAGAAAAAACGGAAGCTGAATTGACTCCACTTCGTGATGCGTTAGATGCGATGCACGCGGAGATGGTTGAGCGGCATGAAGAAAAGAACGAAGAGGCGTTAGGCGTTTTGCTCGACCGCATCTTGGCCTACCAGCCGGCCGACGTCCAACACTCGGGCGATGCGGGACGTCTCATCTATTATGCGGGTTTCTTGCCGCTGCAAAACCGAGCGGAGGAAGTGTGGTGGTGGGCCAACGTGTTGGCTACTGCCCATGAAGATGACGCGCGGACAATCTCGGTACTGGCGGCGCTCGGACTGACCATCCGCGATTTGGAAAACGACGCCTTCGCTGACACGTTCACTTCCGAACGTCTCGAGCAGCTGTATCGCAAGTCACTGCAACTGGATGGTTCCATTGCCAACAACTTCTCTCGCGCCGGAGATTTTTATATCCAGGAAGCGAATCATGGTGAGGCGGAACGCTGCTTCGCGCGCGCGTTCCGACTCGATCGCACGTCGGCTCCCATCGCACTGCGGCTTGCCGAAGTCTACAAGATGACCGATCGCCACCAAGACGCGCTCAATGTGCTCGACTTGTGCCTGAGGAACGGTTGCGAAGAATCTTCCGTCACGTGGCACGCGTCCTTGGTCGCCTTCGGAACCGACCGTTTTGAATCGACGCTAACCTATCTCGACCGGTTTAAAGAGCAGGCGGGAGAGGAAGAGGGAGGCATGTTGTGGGCGAATTACTATAGGGCGGTTTCTTTGTACGAGCTCGGACGGTTCCGAGAAGCGTTGGAGGCGATCGAAGAAGAAAAACGACGTCTCGACATGGAAGTGTTTCACACGGCTGGCATCCGCGCCTGTGCGCAGCTTGCCTTGGGACGCGGCGAAGCGGACGAAGCTTTGGACGCCTTTCTGGAAATTCCAATGCGCGAAGTCGATTACTTGGAACCCGCTGGAATGGAACAAACGCTCATTCGCGTCTGGAAGGCCGCCAAAAAGTATCTTGCCAGTAGCAAAGTCTGCGATGAGTTGAAGCGGCGATTGTTGGGCGCTGGAATGATGCCCGATGATTACTTTGAGGAATTGCGACTGCAAAACTCCAAAACGCCTGGACTCGATTTCTTTCGCTGTATGCTGCAACAGCCGTTGGACAAGAGATGGGAGACTTCCTCTTTTAGCTTGAATGATCAAGTGGATTGGCCGTTCTATTTCGCCGAATGGGGTGTGTTGGCAAGAAGTGAAGAGGAGGCTCATCAGCGAGCTCTCAAGGTTCAGAACGAGTGTTTCCCGTTGACTGCCGAAGTCATTGATGTCCAGGCATCCGAAGAGAGCTACGAAGACCACCCCGGTGTCGTCTGGCAGGGTGTTCGTTTTCCCGGGTCGTTCGGTGACGACGACGACGAGGAGGGAATTGGCGACATCGATGAGCTGTAGCTTGGTGTGTGTTTGTTCCGAACGGACGAATCAGCCGCTGGGCACTAGCCCACGGTTTTTCTTGTCACGGAACCTGATAATGCGCTCTCTGCCAAGAAAAGCCAAAGGTCGCTGACATTCTTGCCAGCGACCTCCAACGTAGAATAACGATTCGTGCGGGCGATCAGGGACGCCGCGCCGTCTTCGGTGTATTGACCATTCGCACGATGTCACTGGTAATGTCGATGCGATCTTGGAAAACGATCGCTCGATTCACACCGCGAAGCACCGAGGCTCGATCGGCCATGTCGATCTCTTCGCTGTCAAAACGCAATACCAAACCAATTCGGTGCTGCCCCGCGAACGAGCTGACAGCTGATTGGACGTCGATATAGGTTTCGTAGTACAGTCGAGCTTCCCGGTCCAGCACTTCCTTCCTCTTCAGCTCCGCAGTGACCTGCAGATCGGCGAGCTTTCGTGCCAGAGATTTTTCGAGATTCGTATACTGCTCAGTTCCCGGTTTGTATGTGCCGAGTTTATCGCGGTCCTTCAGCAACACTATGCGTTTGTCATTCACGCTTTTCTCGAATATCTTCACTTCCGCTTGCAGTGCCTCGGTCTTAGATTTGAAGCCTGCGTGGCTCTTGAAGACCGAACTGATATCGATCAAGGCCACATTGACTCCATTCGACTGAGCGTTGGCGGCTGACGTCAATATGACCGTCAATCCCAAGCTCCAAACCACGGCCAACGAACATCGACGTTTCATGACAATCGCACTCCTTGCTTGTTTTGGGCTGCAAATCTCAGATCGACACTTGCGACTGAGACTAATCCTCCTTGCAAGGACTCAGCAAACCTCTCCATGTTGCTGGTCCCCCCTTCTGTACTCGGCACCAAACTGGGTAAACCTTAACGATTTTTCCAACTCGGAAAGACGCTCGGCCAGACTTATCCCCGTTGGTCCTGCATCTCCGTTCCACTAGACGTGGTTCTTATGCTGACGTGGTTCTTATGCAGTTGACGTGCCAAACCCCGGTTAATTCCGCATCATCAACCGATTTGAGTCGCAACTCTTTTGCCAGCAATGCCTTACGGTAATTTCCCAACATCGGTCCCAGGCAGTGGGCATTGAAAGAATGGGAAACAACGTTGTAATTAGGGGAACTCGTCGTTGCCGGCAACCCCAAGGAGTACCGAATGCCTCGCTACTTGAAACTGAACAAAACGCAGCCCAGCGGCACGATCGTGATTGATCGGCCAGACAAGCGGAACGCGTTGAATCGAGTCACACTGGTCGAGTTGCAGCAGGCCCTGGAGGATTTTCACTTGGAAAAGAGCGTGCGAGCGGTGATCTTGACCGGGTCGGGCACGGCGTTCTGTGCTGGAATCGATCTGCACGAGATCCACGACACCATCAACGAAGACTTCGCCTGGGAGGTTTGGAACGAGGACGCGATCATTTATCGGCAGCTTATCGAGCAGATGCTCCGCTTCCCCAAACCGATTATTGCCGCCGTCAATGGACCGGCCCTGGGAGCCGGCGCCGCACTGGTGATGGCCTGTGACTTGGTCGTCGCCGGGGAGTCGGCAACGTTCGGAATCCCCGAAGCGCGACGCGGATTGGTCTCTGGACTTGCCATGCCCTTGACCACTTTTCGGCTCGGCGCAAGCACGGCTGCTCGTCTTGCGCTCACCGGAACGGTCGTCGACGCCACCGAGGCTCATCGATTGGGCGCGTTCCACGAACTGGTTGGTCATGATCAGGTTTGGGCTCGAGCACACGAGCTGGCCGAGACGGTTGCTGAAACAGCCTCAGAATCGATCTTACTCACGAAACGTCTACTGAACGAGACGATTGGCGAAACGGTGCTCGAAACATACTTGGGGGCAGCCGCTGCTGCTAGCGCCACGGCTCGCACGACCGAGGCGGCCGCCGAAGGTGTGCAAGCATTCCTCGATAAACGGTCGCCCGACTGGTAATCAACTTACATGCACACAGTACCAGTATTCGACATTTCCAATGGTCACATCGTCCGCGGTGCGGGTGGCGACCGAGCGACCTATCGCAAAGTCTCGATCGACGGCCTGGCAACGACTGCCCACATCGCTCGCCACTTGTACAAGATGACTGCGGCACCGGCATGTTATGTCGCGGACCTCGACGCTTTGCAGGGAGGTGCCCTACAGGTATCGATGTTGAAGTCAATCGGTGAATTGCCGTGGCAGATTTGGCTTGATGCGGGCATCCAGTCAGTGGAGACGTACGATGAATATCGCCGGCGCATCGATACACGTGTTGGTCGATGGATCGTTACCTTAGAATCGCTGCCAGCCACGTCGGTCCTCGGGCCACTGGGTTGCGAACTGGGTGACCGCGGCGTGTTTAGCATCGACTTGATCGACGGGCAATTGCGTACAACGATTCCCGAGTACCGACGTGCCGACGTGCGCGACGTTGCAGCGGCCGCGATCGACGCCGGTTTTCGGTCTTTGCTGGTGCTCGACGTCAAACAGGTCGGCATGCGTGGCGGAAATCAATTGCACCAGGTGTTGCGGGACCTGCATTCGAGGTGGCCGGACGTTGAGTTGATCAGCGGGGGTGGAGTGCGGGACCGCGACGATCTTGAACAGCTGCACCACTCCGGGTGTCAACACGCTCTCGTCGCCACCGCACTTTACGACGGCACGATCGACCGGGCCACGATCCAAGAGACGCGGTGTTGGTAAGAGACAGGAGCAGCCGACCCCGGTTTTACAGAAGCCACACCGGCGCTGGGGCTTGTTTATTCAGTCGACTCTACGGAATATTAACCCCACCGGCCCTGTGCCGGTGGAACTAGGTTTGAAAACTACATCGAGTCGCCGCGATTAAACCAGTTCATTCCTTTCGCACCGCCTGTGTCGGTGGGGTAGTGTGTGAGTTGATCGGCTGCGGCGAACCCCTCGCTCGTTCACGCTATACTGGCCTACCCTATCCCTTAACTCAAAACGGCACGATCGATGAATCTCGGAGCTCAATGCGTGAAGGCTGTCCACATTCGTGCACTGCCGACAATGCTCGCCACCCTACTCGGTCTTTCAATGCAGGGTTCGCTGCTGGCACAGTTCAACGATAAGCACGCCGTACTCGACGGTAACCGCCGCTTTCGCGTCGAAGAAAAATCCGATCGACTAATTTTAAGATCCTCCGGCAAACTGGTCGCCGAGTTTGTTTTTCGCGACGCAAAGATTCGCCGTCCGTACTTTGCCAACGTCCATGCGCCGAGCGGGGTGCGCGTTACACGCACGCACCCGCCCATCGCCGGCGTGGACGCGATGGACCACGATACGATGCACCCTGGACTTTGGCTCGGACTGGGCGACGTGAGCGGCGTTGATTTCTGGCGGAACGAAGGGACGATCGAACATTTACGGTTTATTACCAAACCAACCGTTTCAGGTCAGGGCGTTCGTTTTGCAACCGGATCGCGATTGCTGTCGCCCGACGGCATGGAGATCTGCCGGCTGACGAGTCGATTTCAACTGGCGGCGCACCCCGCGGGATGGCTGCTGATCTGGGAAGCGACGTTTCGATCGGATGAACGCGAGTTCACGTTCGGCGATCAGGAGGAGATGGGGTTCGGCGCTCGTGTGGCGACTCAGCTAACGGAAAAGGCCAGTGGCCTGATCGTCAATTCGCACGGCA
>DUDC01000107.1 GCA_012959465.1 Planctomycetaceae bacterium | reverse complement strand
GTGAAACAACCAATGCGGGTCGCCATCATTGGCGGAGGTGGGCACGTCGGTTTACCGTTCGGTTTGCTGCTCGCCGATATCGGGCACACGGTAACACTGGTCGATCAGAACTCGGATCAACTGCACCAGATTAACAGCGGGGTCATGCCGTTTCATGAACGTGGCGCCGAAGAGCTGTTGCCGCGATGTTTGGCGACCGGTCGACTGCGGACGGCCACAAGCCTCGAAGATTCACCTGACCAAGACGTCATTGTCGTAACCATCGGCACACCGGTCGACGAGTATTTGGATCCAAGCTTGCGACAGTTTGACCAAGTGCTTAATTCCGTCCTGGCGCAATGTCGAGCCGGCCAGTTGCTGATCGTGCGGAGCACCGTCTTCCCCGGCGTCACCGAGCGGTTGGGACGGATCGTCGCCGACCGCAATTTGGGCATCGACGTTTCGTATTGCCCCGAGAGAATTGCTCAAGGATGGGCCCTCAACGAGTTAACTCAGCTTCCGCAATTGGTTAGCGGTTGCACGGTGGAGGCCTACCGCCGTGCAGCTGTGTTCTTCAGCGACTTGGGCGTCGAAGTGATCGAACTATCAACGGTTGAAGCCGAACTCGGCAAGCTCTACACGAACTCGTATCGATACATTAATTTTGCCATCTCAAACCAGTTCTACATGTTGGCTGATCGGTACGGTGCAGACTTCGACCGCATTCGAAACGCCATTACTCAGGACTATCCTCGCATGAGCGGCTTTGCGGGAGCCGGCTTCGCCGGCGGACCATGTCTCTTAAAAGACACGATGCAATTGGCATCGTTCAACCATAATCTGTTGACACTCGGCCAGACAGCAATGATGGTGAACGAAGGCTTGCCCGGTTTTCTTGTCGACCGTTTGAAGGTGGATCGCGACCTGACTGGCGCCACCGTGGGCATTTTGGGAATGGCATTCAAAGGGAATTGCGACGATTCTCGCAGTTCATTGTCGTACAAACTGCGTAAAATCTTGACCCTCGAGTGTCGGCGAGTCCTGTGCACCGACCCCTTTATTTCGGATCCGGACTTTGTATCGATTGAAAGCATATTGGCCGAGTGCGACGTGCTAATTCTGGGAGCCTGTCATGACGACTATCGCGACATAGAAACCGACAAGCCCATAATCGATGTATTTGGATTCTTGCCGGGGCAGCGCAAATGAAAGTCCTGATCACTGGCGCCGGAGGGTTCATCGGCAGCTACGTCGTACGAGACTTGCTCGAAGCGGGATACGACGTCGTTGGACTCGACAATTTCTCAAAGTACGGCGAATTACAACCCGCACACCAAGGTCATCCTCATTACGAGTTCGTGCGAGGGGATGCGAAAGATGTCGAGCTATTGACGCGGCTGCTCGGCGATTGCGACCACTTCATCGCCGGCGCGGCGATGATCGGCGGCATTTCTTATTTTCACAGATTGGCTTACGACTTGTTGGCGGAAAACGAGCGGATAACAGCTGCTGCCTTTGATGCGGCCATCTCTTCGAACCGAAATTCGCAGCTGCAGAAGATTACCGTCATCTCTTCCTCGATGGTCTTCGAAAGCACCGATCGTTTTCCCAGCGAAGAGGGAGACCAGCATCGCTGCCCACCACCCGCTTCAACCTACGGTTTCCAGAAGCTGGCAGTCGAGTACTACGCTCTAGGTGCGTATGAACAATACGAGTTGCCGTTTACGATTGCTCGACCTTTTAATTGCGTCGGCATCGGCGAGCGACGAGCCATGTCAGATGAGGAGGTGATGTCGGGAGATATCCGTCTGGCCCTCAGCCATGTTGTGCCTGACCTCGCACAAAAAGTCCTCAAAGGGCAAGACCCGCTCTGCATCCTCGGCGACGGTAACCAAGTGCGTCATTACACCTACGGAGGTGATCTGGCACGTGGAATTCGGCTGTGTATGGAGCATCCTGCGGCGACGAATGAAGATTTCAACCTCTCAACCGCGGAAGCGACCACTGTGCTGGAGCTGGCCGAACTAATATGGCACAAAGTCCGGGGAGCGGACGCACTATTTCGGTACACAAGTGAGAAGCCGTTTCCACACGACGTGCAACATCGTTCACCATCCGTGGAAAAAGCACGCCGCATGCTGGGATTCACGGCCGAGACTCCACTCGACGAGACACTTGACGAAGTGATTCCCTGGATTGAAGAGCAGATTTCGCGTGGAACGATCTAATGGATTCAACGGACGATCAGTTGTCGGTCATCGTGCCGGTATACAACGAGGCCGAGAACTTTCCCCGTTTGATCGACGAGATCGAAAACTGCTTGCCACGACCCTACCTTGTTTTGATTGTTTACGATTTCGATGAAGATACGACGTTACCTGTGGCGCGGAAAATGGCGGAGACTCGCCCGTACTTGTCGCTTGTTAAGAACGACTTGGGTCGTGGGCCAGCCAACGCATTGCGAGCGGGGTTTCAGGAAGCTCAGAGTGGTCCGGCACTGGTAGTCATGGCCGACTTGTCTGATGATCTGCACGACGTGGCAGAGATGTTAGCACTCTATCGCGATGGCTGTCGCGTTGTTTGTGCGTCTCGCTATGTTCGAGGTGGCAAACAGTTGGGCGGGCCGTTCTTGAAGAGAACGCTCAGTCGGTTGGCAGGCCTTTCTCTGTACTACATGGCCGGATTGCCCACGCACGATGCGACAAACAACTTTCGCTTGTACGATGCCGAACTCGTGAACGAAATGCAGATCGAAAGTGAACACGGCTTCGAGATCGCACTAGAACTAACGGCCAAAGCGTTCGTCCGAGGCGAACGGATTGGCGAGGTGCCCACCGTTTGGAAAGATCGCAGTGCCGGCGAATCACGTTTTCGCTTGTTTCGCTGGCTGCCCAAATACCTGCGTTGGTATCGTTACGCGTTATTTGGCCGCTGGCGCGCCGCCAAAAATCGGCGAACAACCGCTCAGCCAAGCTCCACTGCTGAGTAGCATTCGGCGACAGGGACGTTCTCTGGCTGGCAATCCTGCCTCTTCTACCATATCTTTAGTGCGATCCGGGTCCAGAAATGTCACTTCTATCCAACGAGAGCCTGCTGGAGAACATCATGAGCCGATACGTACCGATCACCGCTTGTCTCGCGATGGCCTTCCTTCAACACTGCTCTGCAGATGAATTCTCAGTTTTCCCTCCGCGACCGGATCACATGCCAACCGATCTGACTATCGCGAATATCTTCTCCGACCATATGGTTTTGCAGCAGGCAAAACCTCTGCGAATTTGGGGCTGGGCCAAACCCGGCAACGTTGTCGTCATAGAGTTTGCCGGTCAGAGCAGGAGCGTCTCTGCAGACAAGAGTGGGAACTGGGCCGTTTTGCTCGAGCCGGTTCCGGCCAGCTTCGATGCCCGTGAATTGCGAGTTTCTTCGGCTGGTCACCTCAAGGTCATCAAGGACGTGTTGGTGGGGGAAGTTTGGCTCTGTGGCGGCCAGAGCAATATGGAAATGAAACTTGCCGCCAGCCGTGACGCGGATGTGGAACTATTGAGTGCCGATTATCCTGCTATCCGCTACGTTCGTTTGCCACTTACCTCAAGCCTCACACCCCGTGCGGACTTCCCCGTTGACGACGCAAACGACAAGTCGCCAGGGCACTGGTTACCGTGCACAACAGATCACGTATCAAATTGCACTGCCGTGGGTTACTACTTTGCTCGCCGCCTACAACGTGTGCTCAAGACGCCGATCGGAGTCGTTGACAGTTCCTGGGGCGGCACAATGGCTCAACACTGGATAACGCGCGAAACACTACAAGAAATTCCACAGGTTGCCCCCTATTTCAAGAAGCACCAGACAGCTCGTGACGAGTGGATTGCGGCCGGTGGTGCGAAGGGCGCTAAGCAGCGGTATCAAAACGATCTACAGGCGTGGGAGATTGCGTCTGCGAAGATCAAAAAAGGTGAAGCACCGCCTCGTAAACCAAGGATCGAGGCGTACAGCGATCCGTCGCTTGTGGCCAGACAGCCGGGTGGAATGATGAATGGGATCATTGCTCCGATCGCTGGCTTGACTGTTCGAGGCGCGCTTTTTTATCAGGGTGAAAACAACTGTTTTGGTGACTGGTCACCTTTTCCCAGGACCTTTCCAGCGGTGATTTCCGACTGGCGCAAAGCATTTGACAACACGGAGCTGCCTTTTGGGATCATTCAGATCTCCGGTTGGAGCACTCGTCGCAGCATGACGTACGACATGAATCACCCGACAAACATCATTCGAGAAATCCAATTCAAGACCTGGCGACAGACGCCACACACAGGGTTGATCGTGACCTTCGACACCAACTCTAGCCGAAGCATTCACCCCGCTTGCAAACAACCGGTAGGGCAACGGTCGGCGCGGTGGGCTTTGGCAGAAGTCTACAAATTGCAAAACTCCCGCCGCCAGCCGTTGGAATGGCGCGGTCCTGTCTACAGTCGTATGGACGTAACCGGCGGTAAGTGCGTCGTACACTTTGAAGAAGCCACAGCGCGAGGCCTAGTCTTGGACCAAGACGTGGATATTGGTTTTTATGTTGCCGGCGAAGACAAGATATTTCATCATGCCAAGGCTCGTGTCGACGAAAGAAATCGAACATTGACCGTCTGGAGTGATGCCGTAACCAAGCCACTGGCCGTTCGATATGGCTGGTCAAATCTCCCGGCGGGTGGGCTCGTAAATGCCAGAGAGCTTCCGGCATACCCGTTCCGCAGTGACGCCTGGCCTCTTGAGTCACACGCCGACACGGAACCGTATTTCGCTGAAAAGTACTTTGCTGAAAAGAGCAAATGACCATAGATGCACCGCGTTGCCGGCAATTTCTTTGGCTGCTGCTCGTTTGGCCTCTCTGAGCGCGGTATGATCTACGATGATGAAACGTCGTACATTCATACAATGCAGTTTGGGAGCCGCGGTAGCTTCCCCGCTTATTGCCGCCGTCCGGCGTGACAAGTTGGACGCTGCCGCCGGAGTGTTAGCCAACGCCACAGCGGATGGCCGCATCCACGCTGCGGCACTCTATGTCCGTCAGATCGACCACCAATTTGCCAAATCGTACGGCGCTGCGAAATCCGTGGACGATATATTTCTGCTGGCTTCGATTTCCAAGCCAATCTCCATGGCAGCGCTAATGACGCTCTACGATCAAGGCATGCTCAGCTTGGATGACCTTGTTAAGAAGTTCATTCCAGAGTTCACCGCGGATGGCAGGGGGACAATCACCGTTCGGCAGCTTCTAACGCACGTGTCGGGCCTTCCAGATCAACTTCCCGAGAACCAAACACTGCGAAAGCGCCAAGCAAAACTCTCCGAATTCGTCGACTTGGCAGTTCGAACACCCCTACTCTTCAAACCTGGAGCGAAATACAGTTACTCGAGTATGGCGATCCTGCTGGCGTGCGAGGTGGCAAGTCGTATTAGTGGGCAGTCCATCCTCAATTTCATCAATAAAACTGTCTTCCCACCTCTGGGGATGAAACACTCCGAACTCGGCCTTGATCGGTTCGCACTGAACCAGGTGATGCAGTGCCAAGTCATGAATGCTGCTCCGGAGTCTGGCGCAGGTGACGCAACTGCGAAAGAGTGGGACTGGAACAGTTTGTACTGGCGTAAGTTCGGTGCACCCTGGGGAGGCGTCCACGCTTCTGCACCCGACGTCGCGCGGTTCTTTGGCGAGTTTCTGCATCCAGCCGGCAAGCTCTTCAAGCCTGCAACGGCTCGACTCATGTTACAAAACCACAATCGCGCTGGCCTGACGCCTAGAGGACTCGGCTTCAATATCGGCACGGCCGCCGGCAGTCCGGGTTGTTCGGCACGGACCTTTGGTCATACCGGATCGACAGGTACCCTCGTCTGGGCGGACCCGGCCACCGATACGATCTGTGTCGTGCTCACAACTCTTCCCGGACGAGCCGCCGATCCACATCCCCGCAAGCTGACGTCCGACCGAGTCGCGATGGCGGTTCTCTAAACGCCGCCCCGTCCGAAAACTCATGCTCTCGGTGCGGGTCGCGCTTGCACAATGACGCAGCCGACCGTCGACGCCGCCAGGCTCGATAAGAGAACACCGGCCATCGCGGCCAGCGTCGCATAGCCATCACTTAATCCGAGCGAATCGACCAACAAACGCTCCGCAGCCGTCATCGGGAATATCTGATCCGGTCCCCACGTCGCGATCATCCCGGAGATAAAAACCACTATTCCGTAGGCGAGGCCAATCCCGGCAGAACGCACGAAGTTGAGAAAGTCCCGGCCAGACTTTGCCCCACCCGCGCGCCAGCAAACGGCGGCTCCGCTAATTCCTATCAAGACAAAGAACAGACGCGAAGCATTTTTCACCGTCTGATAACTGCTCGCGACGGGCGGACGCAACGTCACAGCAATCGCGTCAGCCGGTACATCGTCAAACGTTCCCTTCAGCAATGCTCCGACCTGCTGTAATTTGGGCGTGGTAGCGACCGACCAACCGCGTGGTGTATGGATCTTCAAATCCAAACGGCCAAAGCCTGCCCAGGATCGCGCTGGTGCAAGCATATAGGCAAACTGCCGAAACATGGCTGGACGGGCAAACGTGTGTTTTACGCCAGCGCGATAGCTAACGGTAAGCTTGGATGGTCCCGAGGGTAAAACAATCGAGAACAAGAGCGGAATCACGCTTGACCAACCACCTCCGTAACTTAGGGCCACCGTGCCGGCCAGACCTGGCGTCACCGCCGGTGGCATCCAGTCTTTCGGCATGGGTGTTTTCTTGAGTGTCCCGAAAATCGATTTTTCGTTGAGAGTAACAACGCAATCAGAATTATCAAGTGACCCAAACGCGAAAAGCAGGTCGAGCTCTTGTTCGCCGCCGTCGTTCCGCAGTTCGTACGTGGCTTTGACTTTGGCCATTCCGCCTGTCGCCACAGGCCGAAGATCGATCGTCAACGTCTCGTGAGCAATCCGTACATCCTTGATTCCAACCGGTTCGGCGACGACCGTCAGCGCTGTCGTTGTCGGTCCTGCATTCGCCCGCACTGTCAGCGAATCTCCGATGACGATCGCGATCGAGACCGCAGCGACGAAGCCGAGACCGCCGGGGGCGTGGAGCGGCAGAGTCATGGTTGATGAGGCCTTTCTAGAGGAACATTTGCACTGAGAGCAGTTTCCAATTGCGCCTCCTCTCATTGCAGCTTTCCGTACATGGTCCTGAGGTGCTCAACCAAAGCAACGGCCATGTCGAGCCGTTGGCTAGCTCGACTGTTGTTCTCGCAGTTTGGCTTGGAGTTGACAAGTGATGCAGACTCGATGGCGATGAGTTCCTCGATGGAACGGAATCCGGCTCGCCACTTTCCGAAGATCGACTTGAGGACCAAACAACGCGGCTGAACTGCCTTGATATGCCGCAAGAGCTGAAATGTTCTGCGGTGATAAACGATGAGAACATCGTTCGGTCGAAGGAACTCGTTCCACCGTTGGTGAAATTCGTCGTCAGCAACCGCGAATTCAAAGTCCGCCAGAGAAAGCCGCATGTGTGCCAAAGCTGCGTCCGAAAGTGGTTGTTGTTGCCGAAGTAGGCAGGAAAATCGCTCTGTCGTTCCAAGCCGATAAGCAACCCAACTCACCGGTGTAGAAGTGCGGTGGTTTTCACCCGGCTTGCCCGGAGTCGCCTCACCGTAAGCAACGACCAAACTCTCGGCGTTCTGCATCAACGATCTTGGCAAATTACGAGGCCGGGATTGCCCGGGTTCCTTCCGTCGCCACGCCGAACCGAACTCCGGGTGTTCCAATTGACCGTTAACCATTTTGTGAAAGGCCGACATCAATTGATCCAATCCGGCCGTATCGGGCTCCAATGCTCGCAGCGCACCCACGGTAGCCTCCAATGTGGAGAGACTGTGTGCATTGGGCTCGCGTCGGATACGGTATTGGCCCGGGTGAGTTGGACGCAACCGGAAGCACGGCAGCTGCCACAGTTGCGGAAGATCGCGAAAAATCGTCTTCGCATGATGCCAAGTGCCATCGATAATCACCAACTGCTGAGGCAGCTCGCCGACTGGCAATTCGGTCAACAACGGAGCATTCTTGTCGGGATAAAGAAGAACAGACGACGGCCCGATCGGTAATCTCTGGGTTCGTAAGCGTTGAGTATAATCGGCGATCAGCTGACATTTCCCCAATGCCCTCTTCACGATTCGCGCCGAATTGAACGGATGAAATCGCTCACGAACGTGTTGCAAGATCAAAACGTCTGTGCGATTGTCAATCCGTGGAATCGCTTCACAAAAGCAAAGTGACATTGGACGAAAGCATTGATAGCAGCGTTCCGACACCGGTGCCTCGTCCATTCGCGATAATTGCTAGATCCAGACTTCAGCCCCTCACTTGCGATTCGCGTTACGTAACACGAGACGTAAGGGAAGGAGGCCGCGACCGCATCACTCACTACTGATAATCAGCGGTTTGGAATCCGGCAACGTTTTCGCCGCTCGCTGAGCGCTTCCAATACTCGCTTCGTCACCCAGCTGCGAGACCGCCGTCTTCGCAAACTCGCGCATCTGTTTTATCACGTCTCGGTTCTCGGCGGCAACGTCCATTGTCTCTTGTAGGTCGCTCTTTAGATTCACCAATTTGCCCGGCCGGCCTTTGCCGACAAACTCGACCGTATTCCATCTGGGATAGGTCGCCTCCAGTGGCAAGTGCCATTTCCAGTCGCCCCAGCGGATCGCCTGCAACTGACGGCGACGGTAGTAGTAGAAGACCTTGTAAGGCGACTTCGCACCATTCACTCCGAGAAGAAGTGGCGAAATATCGAATCCGTCGATTGCTGCCTTGGGAAGTCCACGCCCGCTGAGAGCACACAGGGTCGGCAGCAAGTCCATGGTGGTCGCCAGCTCCGAACACGTTGTGCCGGCCGGGATGCGACCCGGGTGATGTGCGATCATCGGCACCCGCATTCCGCCCTCCATCGTCGAACCTTTCCGTCCTGCCAGCGGCGCATTGGAACCACCGTTTCGGCCGTTCGAACCGTTATCGGATGTGAAAATCACCAACGTATTCTCGGTTAGACGGCAGCGTTCGAGGCACTCCATGATTTGTCCGGTCGACCAATCGATCTCCTCCACCGCATCCCCGTAACGACCATTGGCGCTCTTGCCGTGAAAGTCGGGGGAAGCAAAGAGCGGGAGGTGAGGAAAGGTGTGTGGCAAGTAGAGAAAAAACGGTGTGCTACGATTCTCCTCGATGAACTCCACCGCTTTGGCCGTGTAGCGACGGGTCAGTGTCGATTGATCGGCCGGCGCCTCGATGACTCTCTTTTGCTGGACCAACGGCAAAGGCGGATCGCCCCGTCCCGCAGACTGCATATCATTCGAATACGGTATGCCATAGTAATGATCAAATCCATGCGAGGTCGGCAAGTGTTCCAATTGGTCGCCGAGGTGCCATTTTCCGATGCATGCTGTCGCGTAGCCGGCTGCCTGCAACGATTCGGCTATCGTGACCTCGTCGGGATTCAACCCCCGGCGGCTCCTTGGGATCAAGACCCAGTGCCCAGTCGCGTCCTCGTGCATGCCGACACGACGCGCATAACAGCCAGTCAACAGGCTGGCCCGTGACGGCGTGCACACCGGACTCGATGCATAAAAATCTGTGAAACGCATCCCATCCTTCGCGAGTTGGTCGATGTGAGGCGTGCGGTTTTTGGTCGAACCGTAGCAACCCAAATCGCCGTAGCCGAGATCGTCACAAAAGATAACGATGTAGTTTGGCCGTTCCGCACTAGCTGATGTAGCCAACAGCAGAAACAACAACAGTTGACACGTGGTCTTCACCAGAACACTGCGCCAGAGGGTGAGCAGAATGACTTTCATGATCTGATCCGTGTGGTTTTTGAGTTACCCGCAGCGATCATATGGTACCTCGCAGCGTACCAAGCTGCCCAGGGACTGGTCGAGAATGAGACAAAATCGAACAGCGAACAGCGAACAGCGAACATCGTACAGAAGTACAGAAGTACAGAAGTACAGAAGTACAGAAGTACAGAAGGACAGAAGGACAGAAGTACAGAAGGACAGAAGGACAGCAACTCAAGACAGAGTACCGGCTCTTTCGTCGGTTCACTCTAAACGGTAAAAAGAACAGGCGAAACGAAAGGATCCATCATGGTCAGATCGACCGTATTGACAATTGCAATTATTGTCTCCTTACACTGCACGATACCCATTGCGTCGACGGACGCCGATACTCTTCGTCCGCTTGATGGCATCCCGCCTCAAAACCTCGACGAACTCTGGGACGGCTACGATCCGACCGTAGAACCACTCGACGTGCACGTCGTCCGCGAGTGGGAACGAGACGGTGTGACGGTACAAATGCTCGTCTATACGATCGGAGTGTTTAACGGACAAAAATCCCGCATGGGAGCCTACTATGCGTTTCCTACGCAACGCTCGGGAAAAATTCCAGGAATCCTGCAGATGCATGGTGGCGGCCAACGCGCCATGAGCGAATTGGTTGAGGCGGCCGCGGCCAACGGATATGCCTGCATCTCGATCAATTGGGGCGGGAAACCAATGAAGGACGAAAAGGACGGCGATCTTGGCACCGACTGGGGCGGAGTGGACGCGACTCAGACAACACACAACAGTCACTACTCGTCTCTCATGCCCGATAGCAAAACACTCGACTCAGTCGTCAGTCCGAGAAACAACAATTGGTTTCTGATCGTCATTGCTGCACGACGGGCACTTACATTCCTCGAACAGCAACCGCACGTTGATCGCGAGCGACTCGGTGTGACCGGCCATTCTATGGGCGGAAAATTGACCGTACTAACTGCAGGTATTGACCCGCGAATCAAAGCGGCCGTTCCCTCTTGCGGCGGCACAGCTGCGGCGCCAAAAAAATTACGGGATCGCCTCGGTTCGTCCTGTCGACCGATTAACGCCGAGCCGTTGTATTACAAGACCATTGATGAGATCAACTCAATCCGACGCATCACCTGCCCCATCCTTTACTTGGGGCCACAGAACGATTTCAACGGAAACCTCGATAACCTCTACGAAAACTGGAGAGAGATGCCAAGTCGGTCAGTGAATTACAGCATCTCGCCACATCTTAATCACCGGCACATTAACGAGTCGCTGTTTACCGGCAGGTACTTCTTCGATGTGATTCTCAAAGGCGAGGGCACTTTTCCGAAGTGCCCGAAAATCGACATCGCAATGAAAACTGCAACGGGCTTTCCCCGCGCTACCGTGCAACCAGCCAATCCCGAATCGGTGGTCAAGGTGAACATCTACTTCAGTCAGGACCCGCATTCGTTGACACGCTTCTGGCGCTGCGCCGGCGCCGTGCGAAACGGCAACAGCTGGTCGGCAGACTGCCCATTAATCAGCACGGACATGCCGCTTTTCGTGATGGCAAACGTCTATTATCCGCTGAAGAAACAGATTGTCGGCCCCGCTTGGAATCGCCGCTCGCCGGAGACGTTCATGGTCAGCTCCAGAAGCCTGGACTTCGATCCATCCGTCCTCAAGGCGGCCGGCGTTGCGGCGACAGAGCGGCCCGATCGACTCATTGAAGCGGAGTTCGCAACTTGGCAAGATTGGTACCGCCTTGACCTGCGAAACGATCAACACCGCCAGTGCATCACACGCAAGATCAAAGCGCCCAAATGGCGAGGTCCGGATGGCGGAAAACTCGTTATTGACGTCCTTGAACCCCAGGGCGGCGAACTCGCGATGACGTTCGAAATGAACAGCTGGGGAGCGTTCGATGGGTTGAAGAAAGGCAGCTACTACACGGCAAAGCACCTTGCCAAATCGACCGAATGGCAGACCATAGAGATCGGCCTTGAGGATCTTATACCGGTCGACGAACGTTCACCAAAAGGACTGCGAACTTGGCAATACATGACGCAACTCGGCATTGTGGCAATGGTCCGCGTCAGAAAAAATGGCACGCCCGTCGTGTTGGCCGGCGGTGCGTGGCCGACAACCCGCAAGTTCAAGAACATGCGTTGGGTCGGCGGTGAATTCCCCAAGGACTTCATCATTCCGGGGCGAAAGATCTCGCCCGACGAAATACACAAAATCTTTCACGAGAAGATCGGCGGGGCGAACCGATGACCGGCGACTATTTCCCACGCCTTTTTGATCGCGGCGGCGAGCGTCTGGGTATAGTCTTGCACATCGCTCGGTGACACGGCACCGATGTACCACGACGTCCAGCCGGAATTGACGTATGTCTGGGCAGCCACCGGCAATCAGCAACTCGTTAACGACCGTCGAGCATTGGAAGTCCCATGTGTAGTTGACGCCCGAACTCTGGATCGCTTTCCAGCGCTGCTGCATCTTGCGCTCATTCAAACCAGGTCCGTTGGTGTCATTGGGCAAGGACTTGGACCAGAACTTCTGTTTGTTCTTTTTATAATAGGCACAGTCTTCACCGAACGTCCGTGTCTTGAAGCCTTTCCACTTTAACGTGCCAACGTCTTTTCCTGGCCAAAAACTGACGTAAATGCTCCCGCCCCAGATCGATGCGTGACCCGGACTTCCTTCTTGCCCACCGGGCAATTAACTCGACCAGGCCGAATCCCAGACATTAACTTGGATCATTTCAATCTCCCCATGAGTTCGATACCCGGCCAAACAACACTACTGTTCTCTCGTCTAAAAGCCCAGAGTTGCGTGAAAAGTGGCGAAAAAGTGCGACGCTCCGAAATCCAGCGTAAAAAAACTGTTCGGCAAGCACCATCTTGCGACTCTATGCCAAAATCAAGATCGACGCAGCATTTGGATCGTCAAGGGTCCCACGACGTTGTTGACATCCGGTCAAGGCTTCAGAAGAATACCACTGACACTTCTTCGTAACGCTTTCCATAGGACGTCGCGTTGAAATGCAAACGACAAGACGAACCGACACGGAAACTGCATAAAAATGTCTTCAATACTCGTTCATGTAGGCGTCCGAGCCAGTGACTTGCAACGGACTCTTTGCTTTTGGCGAGACGCACTTGGACTTCAAGTCGCCTCGGAGCATGGGCAGTGTTGCGATTTGACCGATGGCTACCACAATTTTCGGGTCTTTCAACACGAGGGCCCTGCCCGTCCGCCGCATGTCGGAGGCATGTTGGATTATTTGCACATCGGTGTTCGTGTGCCGAATCTCCAGGAAGCCGCCCGCCGTTGTGAGCAGTTCGGCTTTCAGATTATCTGGGAGGGTCTCGATGGCAAGACGCCATACGACTCTGAGACACCACCATCCATCGCTTTCAAGGTGGAGGATCCGGACGGAATTGTAGTCGACGTCACCGAGCGTAACGACCAGTGGCCGGGAGTCGATCTGGGTGGTTAGAATGAGCCGACGTCGATTGCGTTTCAGACTATTTTCGGTTCACCGTGACCAAATCGAAACGAGCAACGTGACCATCTCGGCCGGCGAGGAATCCAGTGGCGGAGTCCTTGTCTACGGCGAGCGTAAAATAACTGTCGGTCGTAATCTGCTCCCATGTCAATCCTGCATCTGATGAAAAAGCAACGCCAGTGCGACCGCATGTCAGCAACCGGCCCTTGCCAAGCGATCGGACGCACGCCTTGTGTGGCATTCGAACCGACGGCACGATCGCCCATGTGATGCCACCATCGATGGATCTCGCGATGTTGTCACGATCCACTTCGGGTCGCAAATAATTGCCGCCGACGACCACAGCGGTCCGCGGATCGACAAAGTCGATGGAAAAAATCCCCGATGATTCATTGCCACTGCGAACGGGCGTCGTGTGCGCCTTCCATGTGGCTCCGTCATCCGCGGAATGCAGCACCCGTGCGACCGAACCGCCGGTTGCTATCCAGATGCTCTTTCCCATCATTACGACACCTGTACCGCTGGCGGCGAAGCCGTATTCACCCTTCTCCAACGGTGGACGCAATCGTTCGGCAACACGCCTCCATGTCACTCCGTGATCGTCCGTGCGGTACATGTCCATTCGGCCGTTAATCGGGTCGCCAAACAACAGGCCGTTTCGACCGTCTTGAGTGAACGTCATCCCATCAAAAAAACCGTTCGGTTCCGCGTTGGTGAGCACTGTCTTCCACGTGGTACCCGCATTGGTTGATCGGAGGATTCGCGACGCATTGCCACTTCCGATACTCATCAAGACCACGGTACCGTCCGGCAAGACTTCGACATCGCGAAAATCGAGGTCGTTTGCTCCCGGTACGACGATCGGATTCCAGGTACGGCCACCATCCAAAGTGCGAATGACGGTCCCTTTCGAACCGGTGATCCAGGCTTCTTTCATGCTGCGGACAGCCAGACCTCGAAACGAAGCGTCGACACCGCTGGTTTGCGGCGTAATACGAATCGTGTCGCGCTGCACCTGGCCGCTCGCTCGATTGCAGTCCGTGGTTACAAACAACAAGATGCCGAACAGGACGACGAAGTATCTCATAGAAAAACACCGAAGGACGAGAAGTGGTTGTAAATGGAAAATCACAGCGAAGTGACAACTCCCACAGACAACAGGAGTCGCATCTGATTCTCGCAGGTCCTCCGCGGAAATTCTTGTCAAATCACCGCGATCCGTGTGAGAACCTCATACTAGAATGCCTTCCGATCCGTAAGATCTGTACTGCATCATTGCCGTTGTTCCCGTTTGTCCGCAAGGCCGCGCCTCAACTGAAACTGGCGATCTTCGCGTTGACGGTTTAGAATCGCAATCGTTGTAAGTCCAGCATGGAACATACATGGAGCCTGGGTTGGAATTCCGCTGTGAACAGTCACCACAACCATCGATCGACGAATCGGGTGCTCGCCTTGGCGATGGTCATCGCCGCGGCAACTGCGGCCGCTGCTCCGGCACAAGAGCCGGCAAAAAACCTGTCGAACGAACGTTTCTTCACGGAAAAAATTGAACCGCTGCTGAAGTTACATTGCTTTGAATGTCACTCTCATGCCGCGAGGGAAATGGAGGGTGGGCTGACGTTGGATTCGCGGAGCGGTTGGTCTGAAGGTGGCGACCGAGGTACGGCAATCGTCCCCGGCAAGCCGTCGGACAGCTTGATTATTAAAGCCGTTCGTCGACTCGACGAAGACCTCAAAATGCCGCCCAACGAGCCGTTGCCGGACGGTGAGATCAAGCTGCTCGTCGAGTGGGTTCGCCGTGGGGCGCCCGATCCGAGAACCGCGAACCCCATGCCTGTGGAGGAACGGGACCCGACAGATTGGTGGTCGTTACGACGGCTGCGGCGCCCAGATGTTCCAGAGTTGGCAACGCAAGTTGACGACGGCGTCAATGAAATCGACGCATTTGTGCACAGCCAACTTCAATTGAACGGACTCTCACCAGCACCTCGAGCCGGTCGACGAACCTTGATTCGGCGATTGTATTACGACCTTCACGGCTTGCCGCCCACGCCGGCAGAAGTGACGGAGTTCCAGGTGAATTCGGATCCGATGGCGTACGAGAAATTGGTCGATCGATTGCTGAACTCTCCGCAGTACGGCGAACGCTGGGCCCGGCATTGGCTTGATACCGTTCACTTCGCGGACTCTCATGGTTGCGAACATGATGTCTTCCGTCCAAATGCGTGGCGTTATCGAGACTACGTCATTGCAAGTCTCAACCGCGACACGCACTGGGCACGATTTATTCGTGAACAACTGGCGGCAGATCATTTCTACCCAGAGGACACCCAATTGACCGCAGCGCTTGGCTTTATTGCCGCGGGTCCATTGGAACTTAGCCGCGCTGGAACCGCACCGATTACTTTCGACTATCTTGACCGCGACGATATGGTGGCCCAGACGATGGCTTCCTTCGCCAGCACGACGGCCAATTGTGCTCGGTGTCACGACCACAAATTCGATCCGATCTCACAGGTTGATTACTATTCGCTGCAAGCTGTTTTCGCCGGTGCGGGAAAAGGCGAAGTCCCATTTGACGCCGATCCGACAGTCTCCAGCAAGCGACGTCAATGGAACGAAGTACTGGCAGCAACGAAGAACGGCGACCGATCAGTGCTTCTATCGCCAGAGTATGCAAATGTGGTCGCTCGCTGGGAGCAGAACACGGGTACGAATCCGGTCGTATGGGAACCACTTCCGCCATCCATGTTCTCGTCATCCGACGGCGCGACATTGAAACGCCTTAAAGACGACTCGATTCTTGCGTCGGACGCACGCCCCGAGAAAGACACCTACACAATCACTGCGCCCACGGCATTAGAGCAGCTAACCGCGTTGCGACTTGATGTACTAGCCGACGACAACCTACCGATGAAGGGGCCGGGGAGGCAAGATAATGGAAACCTCCATCTCACCGAGTTTGAAGCGTACATTGTTGACGGTGACACGGCCGTACAATCACGTCTCAAATTCGGGATTGCGACGGCCGATTGGAACCAGACGGGCTGGACAATTTCTCACGCTCTGGACGGCAATCTGAAATCCGCCTGGGGAATCTACCCGAAGGTCGGCCAGTCGCATTCCGCTCGGTTTGTGCTGGAAGCGGCTCGTCCACTGAGCCCCTCAAGTCGAATCGTCATCGTGCTAAAACAACTGCATGGGGGCGGGCATTTGATCGGACGACTGAAACTGTACGCCACCGATGCCAAGGATCCAACCGCGAACGCACTTCCCGACTCGATCGTTTCCGCGATCAATGTCGCACGCAACGAACGCACGAATGAACAGCAAACGACGATTGCCGCTTACGCCCTGCGAATTCATGCCGAAACGCAATTGGCCCAGTTGCCGCCTCCGATTTCGGTCTACGCAGTGTCGAGTAGCTACTCGCACGGCAAGAAACTCGATAGCCCAATGGCACCGAAGGTCGTACACGTCCTGCGACGGGGCGACATCGACAAACCAGGCGACGTCGCCACACCTGGCGCTTTGTCAGCGGTCGAGGCACTCGCCGGTCGATTTAAATTGGCGGATTTGGACGACGAAGCGGCACGTCGGGCTGCCTTGGCCGATTGGTTGGCGTCGCCAGAAAACCCGCTTACCTGGCGGAGCGTCGTAAATCGCGCATGGTCGTTTCACTTCGGGTGCGGGATCTGCGACACACCAAACGACTTCGGTCGAATGGGAGGCACGCCTACTCACCCTGAACTACTCGATTGGCTGGCGGTTTGGTTTCGCGATGATGCCGGCGGTTCCTTGAAGCGGCTTCACCGTTTGATTCTTCTGTCCGAGACGTACCAGCGACAGTCGAGTAATTCGACAACGGCTCATTCCGATATCGTAAACCACCGCTCCATCAATGCCGAGAATCGTCTGTTGTTTCGCATGAATCGCCGTCGGCTCGATGCGGAGTCATTTCGCGATGCCGTCCAACAGATCTCTGGCAGCATCGATCTGGCGATGGGCGGCCCTGGCATTCAACAATTCACTCAATCTGCCGGAGCGCAATTAACGCCGTCACTTGACTACGAGGCGTTCGACTGGAGTCAAGAGTCTGCTGCACGGCGGAGCATTTATCGGGTTGTCTGGCGCGGAATCGCGGATCCGTTTATGGAATCACTCGACTTTCCCGATCTCGGCCTGCTTGCTCCCAAGCGAAGTTTTTCAGTATCGGCGTTACAAGCGCTTACCGTTTTCAACAACGACTTCGTACTGCATCACAGTCAGCTTCTTTCCGACAGGCTGAAGGCGAACGACAAGACGCTCGATCAGCAAGTGCGGCAGGCATGCCGTCTTGTCTACTTGCGTGAACCGAGTCGGAACGAAGCGATGATCCTCACAGCATACGCTGAGCGTCACGGTCTCGCCGCGATGTGTCGAGTACTCTTCAATAGTAACGAATTCCTCTTTGTGGACTAATAATGAGCAACTCACGGCGAGAGTTCCTGTGGAGTATCGGTGGCGGGTTCGGGGGCCTCGCCCTTTCACATATGCTCGCAAACTCAACCTGTTCCTCGGAACTCGATCAGCCAAACCCCGCATTTGATGGAGGCCTGCATCATCCAGCCAAAGTAAAACGAATTATCCAACTCTTCATGACCGGCGGCGCAAGTCCGATGGACACGTTCGACTACAAGCCAGAGCTGGAAAAACTCCACGGCCAGAAACTGGGTCCGCAAGAAAAGCCGGAGGGCTTTACGGCAATGCCCGGGGCCATCATGAAGAGTCCGTTCAAATTCAAGCAATATGGCGAGTGCGGGCAATGGGTGAGCAGCGTCTTTCCGCAGCAGGCAAAAGAAGTCGATGAGATGGCGTTCCTGATGGCGATGGTATCCAAGTCAAACGTCCATGGGCCGGCTACCTACATGATGAACTCGGGCTTTCTCCTGCCTGGTTTCCCTTGCATGGGAGCATGGATCTCCTATGGCCTAGGCAACCTCACCGACGAACTGCCGACCTTTGTTGTCTTGCCCGACGGCAAGGGGTTGCCCTATAACCAGAAAGGTCCGTTCTCATCGGGATTTCTCCCGGCAGTCAATCAGGGAACCGTGATCCGAGGGGGGGCCAAGAACCCAGTCCCCGACTTGTTCGCCAATGGTCGATACCCATTCGCAACCCGTGCAGCGGACCGTGACGGATTCGAATTGCTGCGAAAGCTGAACACGGATCACGCGACGAGGAATCCAGGTGATTCGCGACTCGACGCCCGTATCCAATCGTACGAGTTGGCCGCGCAAATGCAGTTGTCAGCTCCGGACGTCTTTGATGTCTCCAAGGAAAGCCAAGCGACGCATCGCGACTACGGTTTGGATAAGAAGAACACCGAGGACTTTGGCCGTCGCTGCCTGCTAGCTCGTCGGTTGGTTGAACGAGGAACTCGATTCGTACAAGTTTGGAGTGGCCCACAAGGTGCAACCGGCAACTGGGACAATCACGGCAGCATACCGAAGGAATTGCCACCGATCGCCGCGTCGGTCGATCAGCCCATTGCCGCACTAATCCGAGACCTGCGGTCGCGCGGACTATTTGACGACACGCTTTTGATCTGGACGACCGAGTTTGGCCGCACGCCATTCGCGCAGGGGAGCGATGGCCGGGACCATAACGGTGGTTCTTTCGTCACTTGGTTAGCTGGTGCAGGTGTCAAAGCAGGTTCCAGCCACGGTCGTAGCGACGACTGGGCGTATCAGGCCGCCGAAGGCAAGACCTATTGCTACGACTTCCACGCCACCATTTTGCACTTGCTCGGAATTGATCACCGACGCTTGATCTACCGTCAAAACGGTATCGATCGCCGTCTGACCGACGTTCACGGGCACGTCGTCCAACAGATTCTCTCGTAGCACCGCTACGTGGTCTTGGCAAGTGTCGTAAATCTCGCAGTTTAGTGTGAGCGTCACCGACACGTGGCCGGTGGGGCTCGCGAAGCCAATGGCACACACGGTTGGTTTTTCGTGCAACAATGCGTTGAAAAAACTACCTTTGCCCAATCTTCTACCGCTACAATGAGACGCTGATTGGCACGCCCTCGAGCGATTCTATTTGCCGTCTCAGCTAAGGAGATACCCATGAGTCATTCACATCGCCGCGAGTTTATTTCGGACGTCGGTCGGGGCATGCTCGCCGCCGGGCTCGGTACCACGCTGGCAAGTGACCTTGGGTTCTCAACTGCATTTGCGAAAGAGGGTGCCGAATCGATTCCGCTCGGTGACTATGAAGCCCTTGTGGAATTGATGCGAAATACACCTCCGGAGAAGTTGCAACCGCTGCTTGCGTCAATGATCTTGAAGGGTGAGACCAACTTGAAGCAACTCGTCGCAGCCGGTGCATTGGCGAATGCGGTTACCTTTGGCGGGTGTGACTACGTCGGCTTCCACACCGCGATGGCAATGCTCCCCTCGCTGGAGATGAGCGGCCAGCTTCCTTCGGCACGTAAACCACTTCCCGTTTTGAAGGTCTTGTATCGTAACTCGCAACAGATTCAGAATGTTGGCGGCGGCTCAACCACCACACTACACGCGTTCGATGCGATTGACACCGCCGTGTCGGCCAAGAAAGGGGATCTCGGTGAGCAAATTCGTGATGCCTGTCGAAATGTCAATGTCGACTTGGGCGAGACTCTATTAGCCACCGTTGGCGACTCGCCGCTCAAAGCGTTCAACGCGCTGCAACTGGCGATGCAGGATGATCTTAACGTCCACCGCTTTGTTTTCGCCTATCGGACTTACGGCCTGGTTGGCCTGCTAGGCAAAGAGTATTCCTATTCAATTTTGCGACAGTGCGTGCGGTTTTGTGCCAACCATGAACAGAATCGAATTAAAGGCAATCGACCCGAATCGCCAATCCGCGCGTTGGTTCCAAAGTTGCTCGACCAATACAAGCTTGCTGGCAAGAAACTTGGCAACCGCGATCCAGGAGACGACGCGGTCGACAAGTTGAGTCAGACGATTTATCAGGGCCCGCGTGCCGTCGCCGCTGAGGCGGTTGCGGCCGCGCTTGCTGAGGGGATAGATCCTGAGGTTGTGGGCGAGGCGATCGCACTAGCCTCGAATCTGTATGTCCTTCGTCAGGGAGCTGACAAATGGCGTACGCATGGTGACTCGGCCGGCGTCCACTCGTCAGACGCAACCAATGCTTGGCGAAATATGGCCCGCATCTCCGAACCGCGACACGCAATATCGGGGTTGATCGTCGCTGCCTATCACGCCGGTATTCAGTCGGCTCCATTCCAAACGCCCCCCTATCCAACCGACGAACACCGAGGCCTTGTCAAGGTCTCTGACGCAGCTGGACTCTTGGCGGTCACCGAAGACGCCATTCGCCACAACGACCAAGGTCGTGCCACGGCAGCAATACAGATTTACGGCGAACGTGGCTACCCAGTGAAGCCCGTATTCAATTTGATGCTGAAGTACGCCGTCAGCGAGGACGGTCGCCTACACGGTGAAAAGTACTTCCAAACGGTGAGTGACGAATACCGCCGAATTCGACCGACGTTCCGTTGGCGACAAATCGTCGGCCTGGCGCGGGTGACCACCAGCGCCTACGGCTACAACCGCGAAGACGAAAACGGTTTTCGCGCCGACGGTTACGAGGATGCTTGCAAGCTGCTAGGCGTAAAAAGCTGAGTAAGATGTGTGGCGGGCCGAATGCCTTGCCCCTTCTGCGTAAAGCAATACAAGCACTCTTTGGTCCCGTACCAAGGGCACACAAATCAGCCCGTCTTTTCGGCTTCCGTTTTTTCGGCGGGAGCTTCCGCGGCGGGCGGTTTGGCCGTCATGCGATAGAGCCGCAGGTGACCGTCAGCGTGTGCCACCGCCAGGCGACGATTGTCGGCGAGAAGATCGAGACCTCGCGCCGCACTCGGCAATTTCATCGTGTGAAAGGCCTTCTCTTCGTCCGGCTTGTAAAACCAAAGCTCGCCCTTGCCCGTGCGATCGGCAATGGCGCCGATAATGAAATTGTCGGGATGAAAACGCACTCCCCAGGCAATTCCTTTGACATTGTCATCGGTCGCCTTAAGTTGTTTCACTTCCTTCCCGGTCTCCCAGTCGAATAAGACAATGATCGGGTCTTGGATACCGGCAAATGAATTGGTCACCTTGGTAATTCCCGCACTCGCCCATTGTCGGCCGTCGGGTTTGAATTGGATGTCGCGGGCACCGCCCATGTCAGCCGCAAACTTGTTGTCATAGCCGGTCATCACACTCGCATCGACAGTCCTTTGACGCTTGCCCGATTTTAGATCCCAGACGTTGGTTCCGCCCATTAGATCTTGAGATACCAAATGATCGCCGTCGGGATGAAAATCAACGCCGTAAACATGACGCTCGTGACCGCAAAACTCATGTACTTTTTTTCCGTCCGCCAGATTCCACACTTTGACAAGCAGGTCGTTGCCACAAGTTGCCAGCTGTGTGCCATCGGGACTTACACGGACGAATCGTGCCGCACCACGATGTGCTTGGATGGTCAGCAGGGGTGTCGGCTGGTCCTGTCCAGTATCCCAGACATTGATGTTGCCACCCCAACAGGCGGTGAATATTCGGTTGCCATCGGAGGAAAAATCGATTGATCGAACCCAGCTCTTATGCGCATTGAGTGTTCGCCGCTGACCGCTATCCAGATCCCAAAGTTGCACGGCCAGATCTTCGGCACCGGCCGCCGCAAATCGACCCGTTGGATCAGTGCGAAGCGTCGTCAATGGGACGTCGTATTTGAATTCTGCAATCTGATGTGTCTGCGATGCATCGATCGCGTTGAAATCGACGACCGTTTCTTCCGACTTCTCTTTTTCGACGTTTTCTTGAATCATGCCAACAGCTCCTTGATCGGCTGGGCGGCCGGGTCACCCATCGGAATCGATCGTCCGGAAAGATCGTGATCGGTACTTGAGTCAAGGCCGACGGCCTGCAAGTAGGTGTGAAACAGGTGACCCGCATCGACTTCGCGTTCAGTCACCTCGGTGCCCGTGTCGTTTGTCTTGCCAATGACAGCACCTGGCTGAATGCCGCAACCACCGATTGCAATGGACCATGCCGTGCCCCAGTGGTCACGACCATAGCGGACATTGATCTTCGGTGTACGGCCAAATTCGGAGTGAATCACAATCAATGTGCTCTCCAACAGTCCACGGTCTTTCAAGTCGTCTAGTAACATACAAAACGGCTTGTCAAACTCGCCCAACTGTTCCAGGTGGAAGTTGAAATTTTCGGCATGCGAGTCGTAGCCATGGTGCGTTACCTTGACGCAGGTGGCGTCGTTCTCGAGCAGCGTGCGAGCCAGCAAACAATAGCGGCCAAAGTCGTGCGTCCCATACCGCTCAAGGTCTTTCTTGGACGCCGTTCCGTCGAAAATCGCTTTGCGACTCATTAGCTTGGCGGCTTGTTGAAACGAAGCGTCGTACGCTTCGGTCAGCGCCTTGGACCGGCGCTCGCCAAATCGCCGGTTGAACTGAAGCCGAAGTTGATCGCGGCCCGCATCAACCGTTGCCTCGAGCCCTGTGGGCACTTCCAGATTACTCGGCGGTTTAACTCCCTCCAGCTTCAATTGGCCATGCTTTGCGCCAAGAAACGCGGCGCCACCGGCCGCGTCAGTCAAGCCGCGACTGGAAATGTGGATGTAACCCGGTAGCTCGCTGTCGGGCCGAGCGAGGTATTTTGACGCGACCGCACCGACGTACGGAAATTCTCCAACTCGACGCCCCTTCTCCATGAACTGGCGGCCCAGCTCGTGATCGTTGATCTTAATGTTGATACTTCGCACGATCGAAAGCAGATGCATACGCTGTGCGATGTGAGGCAGCAACTCGGAAATGTGAATGCCGGGCACCGATGTTGGAATGGCTTGAAAGGGACCACCATGCACCGTTCCAGGCTTTGGATCCCACGATTCCAATTGACTTACACCTCCTTGCAGGAAGATCTGCAAAATTCGTTTTTGCTGGTGCTTTAGGTGGACCGCTTGCGTCGGAGTCGCAAGCACACCCAATCCGACCGCGCCGGCGGCTGAGCCAGCCAGAAATTGACGTCGGGCCATCACATGTTCGATTGGATTGCAACCTTGGTTACGTCTCATGTCTTTCCTTCGCTTCCGCGTCGCATTCAGTTAGTGATTGAAACGGAATTCAGCTGACGAAAGGGCGGCCCACACTAGTTGCCCGATCGCCGAGTCACGATCGTCCTTGTTCTCTTGAATGTACTGAGTCACCTGTTGCACTTCTTCAGCGGTCGGCGGCCGCGAGAATACAGAAAAATAAAACTCGTCGACCAGCGGCGATGCTTCCAGAATCTTAAGGCGGGCAGTCAGTTTGCGGCCGCTTGGTTCGAGCCAGCCTTGCAACACGGCTCCATTGCGCAAGAACAACGCCTGATTTGCCGACGCGTCAAAGTTCGAGACCTGTATCCCCGCGCTACCAAATAGACTAACGAACGTTTCAACGTCAGCCTTGATGGCATCGTGCAACGCCTCTTCCCTCCAAAACGGGTCCAGAATCTGCGCTGGTCCGTTCTCCGCGTCAGACTCGACGTGCTTTGCCTCGAGCTCTTCCAGCATTTGATCACTTACACCTGTGGCATGCATCATTGACCAGGCAAGTTGCTCGGGCGACAAGGGCTTAAGCAACGCGACGGCAAAAAGATCGTCGCTGGGCTGTTCGCCGCCTTCACGATGTTGACTACTTCGTTGATAGGTCCTGGTCAGTGCCAATTCTCGCAACAAGAATCGCATGTCGTAATCGTGCTCAACGAGCTCATTGGCCAACAGGTCGAGCAGTTCGGGATTCGATGGTAGATTTCCTCCGTGCGACATGTCCACCGGTTCGACGATGCCACGTCCCATCATCATCGCCCAAAGACGGTTGGCAATATTGCGACGAAACGCAACGTTAACGGGATCGGTCATCGCCGCCGCCAATTGTAAACGCCGACTGTAAACCGGCACGGACCGAACGTTCTTTTCTGGTTTGACTTTATAGGGCTCTTCGGCCTTCGGTGGATCTTCGATCGGCGGCAAGGCAAGCATGCGAGGAAATGTCTCGGCTGATTCATCCGTAAACACGGATGTGAATTTCACCGTCCCATCTGCCTTTTCACCGATCGATACCTTCTTCGATTTGGGATCGGTAAACAAATAACTACGGTTAAGAAACGCCGATAGACCGTAGTAATGACTCTGCAGATAGTCGTCGATGTTCGGGTGATCGTGGCATTGGGCACACTGCAGATCACGTCCAAGAAAAATTCGCCCCAGATCTCGAGTCATGGCGTCAATTTTCAACTCACGGTCGAGCAAGAACTTGGCTGCTGGCCTCGTTTCCTCATCAGTTCCATCGGAAATCAACATCTCGTTGACCAGTTGATTCCAAGGTTTATTTTCTTTAAATGACTTTCGCAAGTAGTCGTGCCACTCGTCCGCGCCGATGTGCTTATCGGGACGGCGTTCCATGAGCATGGTGTCAAACAGGTATTGCATGCGCCGCGCGTGGTGCGGCGAGGCGAGTAGCTGGTCGATTAGTTCAGCACGCTTGGTCGACGATTCGGCCACCAAGAATTCTCGAACTTGTTCCGTATTCGGAATCGTACCCGCGAGGTCCAAGTAGATTCGTCGGACGAATGTCGCGTCATCTACGTCATCGGCAGCAAGTGAGTCGTACTCCATTTCGCCGACGCCGACCGCCGCGTCGATCCGTACGTGCAACGGAGCGTCAGCCCATACATTGGTCCCTGTGACTAGAACCGCCAAGGCAGTGCACATTGTCCAAAAATTACGCAAGTTCATCGACTGGTCGCATGAGGAGGGAGGGATTGGTGGGAGTCACTGTGTAGCAGATGAGTTTAGCCGAAAATCGATAATGAAACCAACTGATTTTTAGCTTCATCGATTCGTCGACGACCGTTTCGAAGCTCCCACGTCGAACGTTGTCGGGCCTGGAGATTGGGATCAGATAGCCCGCTTGGTCGAATTACCCAAAGTGAGATGTTCGATTCCACCTGCAGAGGGTGCAAAACCGTTAGGTCAACCCGGCCAAGGCTGCTTGTTACGAACGTAGGCGCCATTTTTGAACTCACTAAAAAAGTGATTCAGAAGTGGATGTTCGATCTGCCGCTGGCTCGAATCCGCGACGAGACCCTCCGAGGCAGCATAGGTGCAGGAGACTGAACCATCGACAAGTACATGGTACCAAGGTTGGTCGCGATCTGGCTGTGTCTGGTTATTCAAATACCATTGGTCGTCGGCCTGGCAAGACTCATCCCGGTCGACGACGACTCCCCGATAACCATACCGCCGATGGCGAACCAATTGGCCAGGTTCGAAGACTGATCGTGGTGGACGGTTGATGGCAATCATTATCGACCAAGGAACCTCAGGGACCTTCCTATAATAGGCGACGTCAACCAGACACGCTACGGCGGTGTTCGTCCCAGCGATCCAGCGATGTAGTCATTCAGTCGCTCGCAATCAGGGCTCCTCGTCGTCCTCATGCTCATCGAGCGAATCGGCAACAGCCAATAATTATATTTGGGGCATCGGTGCCTCCTTGCGCGGCGTTCCCACGCATCTTGCTGTTGCTCTCGGACGCGACCCAACAGAGTCAACGATGTGGTGTCATACTGCAGTGACATGGCCCCCTGACCCTCTCGTACTTCGATCGCTGGCAAAACACCTAGCACGCAGGTTCAGTGCCCATCTTCACATTTTAGGCAGCGACGGCTTGGAATACCACAAATGGAAATTGCCGGTCGGGTTCGGCTGAACGTCAACCCGTCAGTTGGTCGCGAACTAATTCGCCGAACAACTCGGGCCGTCGAGTGCGAAGAGTGTAGTTCGGGTGACTGCGAGCCTCAGCGAGTTGCGATGACTCGAGCTGTTCGACAATCATCTCGTCGCAGATGCGGTCGAGCTGAGCATGTTTGAGAATCGTGCCATCGGGGCCAATAATCATGGCGCCACCGGGATGATGCGGTTGATTGACGTGATCCGCAGGCAGGGAGTCGACGTAACCGGCGATGCCGGCCTGATCTGCATAGATACAAAAGCAGGCGTTCTCTCGAGCCCGCTGCCGATAACCGCCGAAGAAATCGAAGACGTGACGCCTCGCTTGCGCTTCGGATTCGGGCGTCTCATCCCAACGACCCTCTCGCGCCGCGTGTGGCATGAGGATCAAATCGGCACCTTTGAGCGCTGCGATTCGAGCGACCTCGGGGAACTGATTGTCATAGCAAATTACGGTCGCCACCCTGCATATCCCGATGTCGAACACTTCGATATCACGTCCCCCTTTGTAGAAAAATGACTCGTCACGCGACGTGTGTATTTTTCGCTGTCGACCGATGTAGCCGTTGGGGCCAACAAGGACCTGTGTGTTGAAGACGATGTCGTTTTCCTTTTCGCTTAAACCGGCGGAAAGAAAAATGTCATACCGTTTTGCCAGATCAATGAGTCGTTCAACACTTGGTCCATCCGGGACCGCTTCCGCAACATCCCAAGTATTCGGAGTACAGTGGCCGTGAATGACAAGTTCGGGAAAGAGAACGAGTTCTGCGGAGTCGCTTGCTGCCCGCTCGCAGAACTCAGCCATCCGCTGAAGCGTCTGGTCTTGTTGGCCCAGCGGACTATTCATGCTGACCGCTGCCATTCGAATCGTTTGCATTGAATTTTCTCCTTAGTGGGAGTGCATTCTAGCCGAACGGTTGATCGAGTGTCGCGGAGGGCGGTTGGGAATCGCTTTTGTCTGCGAGAGATTTGGCTTTGTGGTCGAGTTCGCGAATGACGGTCAATTTCATGGCGACAGCCATTACCAGAAACAAAAGCGACAGAACTTTGGTGATGATCGGAACCTGTTTCGTTTCCAATGCTGCGGCGTACTTCGTATTCCAGCGGCATCGGTTCTCATATCCACCAACCCAAAACGCATTGACCTGACAATTGACATTCGTTTTTGTTTGATGAGTGACGTTTGCGTTTGGCAATGCAACCGTCGTCGTGAAATGGACTCGCAAAAAAACAACCAGTCCCAGCAACACTAAATGTGCCCTTAGTTGCCTCCACCAGCGCGACTTCAACGCCCAGCTAAGCATAATTCCTTTGCGAATTGCCTGCAGCCAGTGAAGCCGACTCGAAATTGCGACCGGCAACAAAGCGACCGTGCACAGATTCCAGACAATTCCGATCCCGCCCATCGCCAACAGCCCAAACACAAGGGCTGTGGAACCGATCGCCATCGCCGGGACAAGGCTGGCCAGCAAAACGCCCACACCAATCGCCAAAACGCCGAATGTACGAACGAAATGTTGCCGAATCGGAGGCCACGGTGCCAAGTCAACCGCGACGTGGCCTGCAAACGTCGCCATAACAGGTCCGTTTGCCAGGCGGCGTAAGCCGTCCACACGATCATGCGCAGCACGGTTTTGACCGATAGGGCCAGTGACAACCCATACACGACCTTGGACAAACTGGGCGTCAGCACAAAATGAAGTGATGGCACCAGCACCAGGAGCTCAAGCGTCGTGGACGCCAGCGTCACGACTCCGATCGGGAGGAGCAAATCTGAATAGCCTGCAAACGTCTCCCACGCCGACCGAAATAGAGTTCGCAGAACGATCAACGTCACGCCCACGATCAATGCGGCGAAGAAGAACTGCCGTATCTGCCACGGTTCAAAAGGGAAACTCTGCCCCAAGGCAATGAGCAATGATGCCGACGAGGCTGAGCACTCGCCAAACGCGGTTTCCAGAGTCTTGGCTGCTGATTGGGCCGAGCGGGGCATCGGAAAATTCAAAGGTATCAGGACGCATTGTTTTCCGCTTTGGCGCAGAATGGAACTTGCTGCTGGCCATCGGCACAGACAAAGACCAAATCCAACGCCGCTGCCATGCAAACAAACAGAATCGCAAACCGAGATACTACAACAGGTTAGGTCGGATGTGAATCCGTGTTGTCAATTAGAAATCAATCATAGGGTCTCTGTTTTTCCCTGCCGCAGTTAGTTCGTTGTTGGGATTCCCGTTCCCTAGTGCTAAAACCGGTTTTACAAGAACGTTACAGCGACAAGGGTCTTGACCCGTGTGTGTGAGAACGGTGCAGAAGAAGAGGATCTTGAAACTGCGACGAAGGGACACGAAATGAAACGACTGCTTCTAACATCGCTTCTGTCGATGGTCGCCAGCGGAATGATCGGATCGCTGGCCTCCGCTCAGCAAGTACCACAACAAGTGCCTGTCCCCATTCGAATCAACACTGCCCCGTCGAAACAACAGCCCGCCAACAAGGACGAGGGCCCGGATCATGAGGCGCTCAAGGACAAGTGGATCGTTCGGTTTATCACGCGAGACGGCAAGCCGAATGCGGCGCAGATTGGCCA
>DUDC01000106.1:1016-4818 GCA_012959465.1 Planctomycetaceae bacterium | reverse complement strand
CCGGCAACGGACAACACGTTGCGACCGCGAAACTTCTCGCGAGAAGAAACCTGTAATTCCACACCTTCAAAGGGCTGACCCGCATCACTTTCTTGGTGGCAATGGCGGTGGCTGGTACTGGGCACCATCGTGCAGCGATGGTCGGCTGCTTGCAGGAGAAGGCCACAAACCGGGTGCCGTGCTTTGCATGGTCGTTGTTTACAGTCGGGGCAGCGAACTCGGGCAAAGCCTTCATGCAGATCGCCACACTTGAGAAAGGCTCCCACAGACTGCTCGACGATTGGCCGCCAATAGCCATACTTGGCTTGAAAGCGTTCATCGTAGATCTGCTGAAAGGAGTCAAAGTACGGGATCGTTTGTCAGAATTCTCCAGTACGTGGCCGCCGGTGAGAAACTCGACCATCCATCTGCTGCTGGGATCGAAAATTGACGGAATTTTGTCCACGATAGGATGACTTTCCTGGTTCTCTTATTGAAGTGCGATTCCGAACAAAACACGGCTGGAGAATATCTTCATGACAAACTCGATACGCCTTGCTGGATTTGCTTTGGCACTTTTTCTATCGAGCGGTCCAGTTGACGCAGAATCAATTCGCGGCACGATCGTCGATGCATCCGGAAAGCCGATCGAAGGCGTCATGGTGTCCGCCATCGACGATGAACACCGCAAATGGATGTCCGTGTTCTCGCAGAAAGATGGTTCGTTTGAGATCAACGGCCTGCGGAACGTTGATCACAGCATTCGCACGCAGCTGATGGGACTCGCGGATCAGTGGAGTAGCGGAGTCGCTGCAGGCACCGACGACATGGTGATCCAAACGCGTCCTGCTGTCGGCGACGAACTGGAAGTGCAGCGCCCGGCGAACAGTGCGTTCAGCATGCTGGCCTTCGACAACCCGCGCGACAAGATGAATTTCAAAATGTATTGCTCGTACTGTCACCAGTCTGGCTGGCATGACTCATCAGAGGTCCGTTGTATTGGGAGCATATTCTTATGATTCGTGTGAACGAGGCACTGTGCGCCGTGACGCTTGGCGCATTTCTCTTGCCTGGCGTTGCTGCAAACGCTGACGTTGCGATTGCTGGCGGGCAGGTCATTCAACTCGAAAAGACGCTATCCGACGTGCGCAATCTATGGGTTACACCCGAGGATTTCACGCGGATCAACGGTTTTGAAGTAAAACCAGAAGGCGCGTGCCACGAGGACATTTGCATACCGTTAAGACAAGACGCCGATGGCGATCTGTTCGTGAAGCGAGACGGTCAGTCGTGGTTGAACGCAACCATGTTTGCGGACAAAGTCCAACAGTCTTACGTTGTCGACCGCGAGTCGGGCGTGTGGAGTTTCGGTATGGTGCCGAGTTCCCGCAAGGCTTTCCTCGACTCGGCTGTGGCGCCGGACTTTGAGTTGGTCGACCGAAACGGAGACACCGTGAAACTCTCGAACTTCCGTGGCAAGAAGGTGTTAATCATTACTTGGGCCTCGTGGTGAGGCTGTCGACTTGACGTGCCCGTGTGGCAGTCCATTTATGAAGACATTAACGACGAAAACTTTGTAATCATGTCGGCCGCCCAGGATACCGGCGGCGAGGCAGCGGCAGGTAAGATCTTTGACGACGCGAAGGTAACCTACACCGCTATCATCGACGAGGATCATACGATCAGCTCGCTGTTCAACCTGGTCAACGTCCCGTCCGGTGTGTGGATCGACGAACAGGGGCAGATCGTTCGACTCAACGAAGGAACCTACTCCAAACATCACAAGCTCGGCACCTTTGAATTCGGATCCGATATCTATGTGCCGGCGCTACGCGACTGGATCGCCAAGGGATCAGACAGCGAGTTCGCGTGGTCCCCAGAAGAAGTAAGTGCGAATCTCATTCCACGCACGCCCGCGGGTGAGCGTGCCGAGCCTGCTTTCAAACTGGGTGTCTATTTCCACAGTCAAGGTAGAGAGTCGCAGGCGAATTATTGGTGGGAGGAGTCACAGAGACTCAACCCCGACAGCTGGAACTTCCACCGCCAGGACTGGTCGTTCACACCCAGCGAAGCGTCGAGCAATTTTATGCGGAAGGTGCAGGGACTTGGTGATAAACCCTATTACAAGCCGATGGACCTTCCGGGAGAGTAGCTGGACAGCGCTCGTGAGCCGCAGGGCTCACGAGCTTAGTCGTGGGGTGGCGAAAGCCAGCCCACAACGAACGGTGAGATCGCTGACTCAGGCGGTCGAAGCCTATCTGGGCGGGCCCGTACCTGTCCAGAACTTGTTTCTCGAACTTCATTTTGGAGGTATGTGCTAGTGTCACCCTAAAAAGGGTGCAGTCGGGCTGGTAGCAGTTAACTACAGTTAGTTCCGGAGATGCCGTGATCATTGCATTAGCACATGGAGCGCGCGCTCGGCCAGATCATTAAGATTGAGATCCTCAAAGACGATGGTGGTGGCGTTAAACTCGCCAAGGTCAATTTGACCAATGACCAGTTGGGAACCCTGACGGCGGCGAACAAACCTGCGCCACTTGGCAAACGCCGCTACACGCCGCTGCGGAAAAAAGGCGCACGCGCCAAGCAGCGGCCCTCGAAATAGTCGCGCGCCGCATACAACCTGAGCGAACAACATTTTTTGAGAACGATCGAATGAAATACATAGTGACTTTCCTCGCGCCCCTATTGTTAGCGCAATCCCTCATGGCTGACGGCCCTTGGAACATTGAGACCCAGTCCGAATGGAAAGACGCGATCGCTTCGTCCAATGGGCTGGCAATCGAGAAAGGCATGGCCTCTCCAACTGGTAAAGTCGGGGCTTGTCGTATCTCAAGATTCTCGAATACATCCATCACAACGAGAAGCCGAAAAAGTAAACAGAGACTGAACAAATAACATGAAAGCCATCCTCACATTTTTTTGCGTCCTGCTGCTGGTTTGCCCCGGTTTTGCCAAAGACAAACCGCCGAACGTCCTGTTCATTGCCGTCGACGATCTGAACGACTGGGTGGGATGCTTGGGCGGACATCCCCAGGCAAAGACTCCCAACATCGATCGATTGGCCAGCCGGGGCGTGTTGTTCGAAAACGCCCACTGCGCCGCCCCCCTCTGCAACCCCTCCCGCACGGCCGTCATGACCGGCCTGCGCCCCTCCACCACCGGCATCTACGGCAACCTCAACTTCTTTCGCGACATCCCGAAATACAAGGACTGGGTCACCCTCCCTCAGTACTTTCGCCAGCACGGCTACGCTATCTGGGGCGGCGGCAAAATCTACCACAAACCGAACGACAAATTCTCCGACCCTGCCTCCTGGGACGAACAGTACTCCACCAGGCACGGAACCGCCTTCCCTCCCGCAGCCGAACGCTACGCGCACGGCATGAAGGAAAAGTTAAAGAATCCCATCCAGGCACGCTTGATGGACTGGGGCCCCATCGACGAGCCCATCGAAGCCTCCGCCGACTGGAAGACCGCCGACGGCGCCGCCGACTATCTCCAGAAGAAGCACGTCAAACCTTTCTTTCTCGCCTGCGGCATCTACCGGCCCCACCTCGAATGGTACGCGCCCCAGGAATTTTTCGACCTCCACCCCCTCGAACAGGTCCAGCTCCCCGCCACCCTCGAGAACGACCAGGACGATGTTCCCCCCATCGGCAAACGCATGGCCAGCGGCGCCTTCGAGATCGTCAAAGAACACCGGCAGTGGAAACGCGCCGTCCAGGGATACCTCGCCGCCACCACCTTCGCCGATGCCTGTGTCGGTCACCTCCTCGACGCCCTTGCGGCGAGCGACTACGCGGAGAACACCATCGTCGTC
>DUDC01000106.1:0-973 GCA_012959465.1 Planctomycetaceae bacterium | reverse complement strand
CCTCTGGGGCGACCACGGCTACCAGATCGGGCAAAAGGAAAAGTTCGGCAAGTCCGCCCTCTGGCAGCAGGCCACCCGCACCCCGCTCATCATCCACGTCCCCGGCAATGCCGCCAACGGAACGCGTTGTTCGCGCCCCGCGAGCCTCATCGATCTCTACCCCACCCTCCTCGACCTCTGCAACCTCCCCGTCCGCGCCGACCTCGACGGTCGCAGCATCGCGCCGCTGGTTCGCAACCCCGAAGCCAAGTGGCCCCATCCCGCGATCATCACCCACTCCCCCCACTGGCTCGGGAACAACCACGCCCTCCGCTCCGAACGCTGGCATTACATTCGTTATGCCGATGGAGGTGAGGAACTCTACGACATGACCAAGGACCCGAACCAATGGCACAACCTCGCCATGGACCCGGTCCACACCGCGGCCAAGATGGAATTAGGAAAGTGGCTCCCTAAGAAAAACGCGCCGCACTTTGGCGCGCCCAAAAGGAAATAACATGAAACCTATCCTCACATTTTTTTGCGTCCTGCTTCTGGTTTGCCCCGGTTTTGCCAAGGACAAACAGCCCAACGTGGTGATGCTACTGTCTGATGATTTGGGATGGAAAGACATTGGTTGCTACGGCGGACCGGTCAAGACACCCGTTCTCGACAAATTGGCGGCCGAAGGCGTGCGCTTCACCGATTTCCACTCCGGGGCCCCGGTCTGCTCTCCATCACGTGCCACCTTCCTCACCGGTCGCCACCACATCCGTGCGGGAGTCTACTCCGTCATCAATGAGTCGATTCACCGGATGCACCTTCTGGAGAGCGAGACCACACTTGCCGAAGTCCTCCAGGACGAGGGCTACGCCACCGCTCACTTCGGCAAATGGCATCTCGGCATGCCCACCAACAAGCGCAAGAACCCCACTCCCACCGAACACGGCTTCGACTACTGGTTCGGCCTCGTCAACGGCGCGCATCCCAGCCA
>DUDC01000105.1 GCA_012959465.1 Planctomycetaceae bacterium | reverse complement strand
TTGTCGGTGTTGTTGTCGGTGTTGTTGTCGGTGTTGTTGTCGGTGTTAACGGTGTCGGTGTTAACGGTGTCGTTGTTAACGGTGTCGTTGTTAACGGTGTCGTTGTTGTTCGCCTGTGAATCTTCAGGATTGTCTGCCACTTGAATTGGGCCGGGACCAGCGAAGACGAACCCAAATACGGCAATGATGACCACCGCAGCCGCAATCGAGATTAAGCCGATCGTCAACCACTGTCGATACTGTCGATTGGCTGCGGACTGCCACGCATCTGGAGCTTGGCGTTCAACGCCATCACCTTTATTGCTGACTGACGTATCGGGGGCCAGCGCGAACGAGTCAGCTGTCGGTTCCCCATTGCTCTCTGCCGCAAAATCCAATGACGAATCGGCTACCGTTTCGGTAAGATCGGATGCTGGAACCGTTGCCTCGGCGCCTTCAGCGCCCGGATTCGTCACCTGTACCATGCTCTGACACTTCGGACATGCCAGGATTTGACCAATCGCCGCTTCATTTCGGACCTTGAGGCGCGCATGACAGGTGGGGCACTCGATGTAAAAAGGATCCACTGCAATCCTCCGGGGGCAACTCGCCCTACTCTTTCAACTGGAACGGTTTCGGGAGTGTGTAGTTCTTTGCGGCTGATGCGTCGCGCGTCGTGATCAGAATAACGGTCTTGGATTCGTTATCTGGATCGGGTCCGATGACCCAAACCAGTTTCTGGTCCTTTTCCGACGGCTTCGTCACGGTCGTTACCGGGTTCGTTTTCAAACACAATTGCGTGAGAACATCTGCAACCGTGCCGGACGCATCAAAATTCCGCACCTCTTTGTTGCGCGTGATGCCATTGCCCTCAAGGTCCCTTCCGATGACCTTGATGTCAAAAAAGAACGGCAGTGCTGGGTGTTTTTCCAGCAAATCGTTCTCGATGGTGCGAATGACGTTCTCGAATGACAGCTGGGAAAATGCGATTTTTGTGGTTGTGGCGAGCAGTTCGTCCATCGTCTGCGGGATGGTGGGTTTGACATCTCCGATTACCATCATTTCGCTGGGGCGAGTGGCCAACAGCAACTCACCGCCAGCCGCCAAATTGTGTGCAGCCGAGTTCGGTAGCCGAGTATTGACCACTGCCAACTTACCGTCGACTTGAATTCGCGTATGATCATGCAAAAACGCTATCATATCCGGATAGCGAAAAGCGATCCGCCGCCAGTAGACTGGCGGATTGAGTTTCTGTGCGATATAGGTCTCTATCATCATTGGCAATTCACTCACTCGATGCCGCAAATCATCGACTACCGTGTACGGATTTTTCGTCACGTCACTATTGATTTGCAATTCCAAGTAGGTGTTATTGGATAGGTGAACGCTAAACAACGCGGCTTTGATGCTGCTTCCCATCAACCAATCCAACGGTTCGCGCACTTTCTGAGCTTCGCCAAAATAAAACTCCCTGCCATCGCGTAACAAGTTGGTGGAAACGAAATAAGGGACGAATAGAATCGTGAGATGGCGATCCCGATCGGATGCTCGAATTAAACGTTCTGTCCCGGTTCGAGGCGGTGGAGCGCCGCCCTCCAATTCGGCCACATCCTTCATGCGAATCGAGCTTCCCAACGCGAAGCGTTCGATCATGTCCCCATCGGGAAGGTAGACGGCGAAATCTGAGCCACTGTAGAAAGAGTCACCGTCGCTGGCCTGTTCTTCAAGATCGCCAAATTTGGCAAGCAGCTCCGACCGTTCGATTTTTTCTGCCAATGTGATCACGTAGGCCGGTTCCGGCATCTCGTCACCGCGGGGGTGGAGACTGATCAACAGCTGATCGACCTGGTCCAAGTTGAATCCCACCCGGTCCTCCCAGCCACGTCGCCAACGGGAGAATTGAGGCCCCATCGCCCGGAATAGACGTTGACCTTCCTCCTGACCCAGTAGCTTCTTGGGGCGAATCGCAATCAGGGCTAGCGATTCAAAAGGAATCATGCTGAGGTCAAGCGGTGGACCATGAGTCGGCGTGTCCCAAAGCAGCGTCCCGTCGTCCTCGACCGCCACTGTTACCTTGACATCATCCTCGTTGTCACTCTCCGGCAGTTCGGACAGGGATGGAGTACGCCATTTCGTGTACCCCACATAACCGCCGCCGGCGATGAATGTCAGCGCGACAGCCGTCAACAACACCTGCTGAAGTTGGCGTTTTTTCTTTTGCCTGATCCGAAGCGTTTGGTTCGTGTCACTTCCTTGGACGACCATGGATGCGGCAGCGTTCGGAGCCGGTGGTGGCATCGTCTGAAATGCGGGTGCTGACTGTGCAGCGAGAGGGTTTGCCGGTGGCAGAATCGGTGGCTGTGCTGCGGGAGGAGTCACCACGGACGGTTGGCCCGGTAGACCGCTAACTGCCACGACGGACGTCTCGGACCTGACTGCCGCCCGGAATTCGGATTCGGTTGCCAAGGTCTCCCGACTTGGTATCTTCAGTGCGGAGCCATCCAAGAATGGAGCCAGTTGTTCGGCAACGTCGGCTATTTGTTGATACCGAATCTCGGGGTTCTTCGCCATGAGGTAAGTGATCAACTGAAATAACGCGCCGGGCGCTGACGATTCGTTGATAGGAGTGATTGGCTGAGCGGCATGACATTGCTGTTTAAGAGCTACGTCCCCATCGGGAAATGCTGGCCCACCATTGAGACATTCGTACAACGAGCACCCCAGCGCGTACGTATCGGCCAAAGGGGCATACGCTGGACCGGGGAGCGGAAACTCTGGAGCTCGATAGTTGGCTTGCTCCAAAGCGATTTCTGGTGTCGCTGAGGACATCACCTGCGATGGGTCGCAGATTAAGAACACGCCGCCATTCTCGGCCAGCCAGATATTGGTGGGGCGAAGATCCGCGTGCGCCTGACCTGCCGCGTGAATCGGGACCAGACCGAGCGCCAGGACGCGAGTGATCCTGGCGGCCTCCTTGGCAGCCAGCGCTCCACGATCTAAACGGTCCGCAAGCGACTCACCAACTGGGAAATCGTCAAAAACCAAGATGCGGTATTTGCCTTCACTCGATGCAACATGGCACTTCAACAAGACCGGATGTTCCAGCTCTTGTCGGGATTGAACGATCCCCTGAATCTTGCTCCAACTGTCAATCTGCAATTGTTTTGTCGGAATGAACTTCAACACCACAGGATGACGCGTCGCATGGTGGATGGCGCGATAACAGCCCTTCCAAACACCTTCGGCAATACGGTCATAGATTTGATAATTACCATATCGAAAGGGGCCGGATTTTCCAGTTAAGAGCACTCCGGCCTGATAGCGGCTAATTATATTTTGCTCGATGAGCCACTTTGCCACGTCCCGCACACTCTCTCGCTGTCGTGCTTCGTCACACGCTGCGGCAAACTGCTCTTCCCAAGTCGCGCGATGTTCGCTTGCGATGAGGCCGCTAATGACGGCCAAATTCCAGAACTGTTCAGCAGAGACGCTCATCGAGGAAATGGCCAACTTTCGAGTTTAGGAACTAATGACCGCGGAATCCAAAAATGTGGGTTCAAGCTGACGGTGGGGAGTCCGCCAAGGGCGGAAACTGGTATCATGCCCCAAACTTGGGGCCTCTCAACTATTTTAGTGTACCGCACCTGAACCACGGTCCTCAACGCGTCTAGAATGCCCGTTTTCCGATTTTGTCAGCTGTTTTTGCCGCGCCGCTCTCCTAACCCTACAAGAGTACGTCCATGAAGGCGATGGAATCCGTTCGTCTGTACTTTGAGAGGGCCGCAGAATCACTAAATCTGAGCGATGAATCGAAACGGTTGCTGTTGACACCCAAGCGGGAGATACAGGTACAAGTCCCCGTCAAAATGGACGATGGCGAGCTGCAGACACTCATCGGCTACCGCGTACAGCACGATGATTCACGAGGCCCTATGAAGGGTGGGTTGCGTTTTCATCACGACGTCAATTTGGACGAGGTGAGGGCGTTGGCCTCGCTGATGACCTGGAAAACAGCGGTCGTCAACCTCCCGTACGGCGGGGCCAAAGGTGGCGTCTGTGTCAATCCACAAGCCCTGAGTCGCAATGAGCTGGAATTGGTCACACGAAAATTCGTCGACCAAATTCATGATATTGTCGGCCCGACGACGGACATACCGGCACCCGATATGGGGACGAATTCCGAGGTGATGGCTTGGTTTCGCAATCAATGGGAAAAATACCATGGGTTCGGACCTGCCTGTGTCACAGGAAAACCGGTCGAACTCTACGGTGCCAAAGGACGTGAAGAGGCGACCGGTCGAGGAGTCGGAATCCTGGCCTTCAAATTGCTACAACGGTTGGCCCGCAAACCTCAGGAAACTCGTGTTGCAATTCAGGGCTTTGGAAACGTTGGGTTTCACGCCGCAAAAATGCTCGCCGAGGCCGAGTTCAAAATTGTCGCCGTTAGCGATGTGTCGGGAGGATACTATCGGCCCGATGGGCTCAACACGCAAGAAGTGCTGCGCTACGCCCAGAGCAACAATGGAAGTCTGGACGGTTACGCCGATGCCGAGTTGATTTCCAACGAAGAACTGCTCGCCTTGGACGTCGAAATGCTGGTCCCTGCGGCGGTTGGTGGAGTGATTACTGTCGACAACGTCGACAACATCAAGGCACCGGTGATTATCGAAGCAGCCAATGGTCCCATCACGCCCAGTGCCGATGATCGACTTTGTGAGCGGGGCGTCTTCGTGCTGCCGGATATTCTGGCGAATGCAGGGGGCGTGACCGTCAGCTATTTCGAGTGGGTGCAGAACCTGCAACACTACAGTTGGGACTTGAATCGAATTCGGCAAGAATTGGACCATGTTCTAAGTGACGCGTTTGAACAGGTATGGCGTCAGGGAAAGCAACACGGTTTAGGCCTTCGGACGGCAGCCTACCGAATCGCCATCGAACGTGTCGAGTTCGCGACACGTATTGGAGGTGCCTAGCCGTTGGCTGGCTCCCATCATCTAACTCAAAACGAATATTACCTGGTTGACACTGAAGTCATGATTGTTGATCTCCGTAGCGATACTGTGACCAAGCCCTCGGCTGCGATGCGGCAAGCGATTGCTCGTGCCGAAGTCGATGACGATGTCATCGATGTCGATCCGACCGTCGCGCGGCTTCAGGAATTGACCGCCGAGTTACTTGGCAAGGAAGCTGCCATTTTCATGCCTTCCGGATCGATGTCGAACCAAATCGCCTTGCGGTTGCATTGCCAACCAGGTGACGAGTTCATCTGTGAGACGGGCAGTCACATTTACAATTACGAACAGGCTGCTTTTGCGCAGCTTAGCGGCTTGGCGGCCAAGACCATTCAAGGCGTTGAGCACCTATTGAACGTTGATCAGTTGGTCGGCCAGATTCGGGCTGATGATGAACACTTGGTTCGAACGCGCTTGATCTGTTTGGAGAATACGCACAATCGAGGTGCCGGGCGGATTCATCGCTACGAAGACATCGTCGATATTTGCAATTGGGCGCGGGAAAACCAACTCAGGACGCACTTGGATGGCGCACGATTGTTCAATGCGGCGGTCGCCACGGGAATCCCGTTAAGTGATTGGGCCCAGCACTTCGATAGCATCAGTGTCTGCTTCAGTAAGGGACTGGGAGCTCCTGTTGGATCTGCTTTGGCCGGCGATGCGGCCTTGATCCAGCAAGCTCGCCGCGCCAGGAAGTTGTTTGGAGGAGGGATGCGGCAGGCTGGCGTGATTGCCGCTGGGGCACTCTTCGCGTTGGAAAACAATCGTCACAGATTGTCGGAAGACCACGCGAACGCCCAAATGTTGGCTGAGGCAATCCGTACGACCGACGGTCTGAAGCTCACCCCCGATCAGGTCGATACCAACATCATCATGTTCGAAGTGGACGTCGAATTAACCACTGCTGAGCGTTTCGTGGAATTACTGGCACAGCAGGGTGTACGTGCCACTGCGTTTGGCCCACAGCTCATTCGACTCGTGACGCACTTGGACGTTGACCGATCGAAAATCGAATACGCTGCACGAGTCATTTCGGAGATTATGGAACAGGTCGCCGTTTAAGGTTTTTTGGCTGAAATAGAATAAGGACTTTGATGGAAAACTCGTCACTGTTGCCTCGGCTCGATGCGGCCACCAATGATATCACCGCGGAATTGAACCGGCTTCGCGAGAAGCTCAGTCCGCGGGGCGATATGGTAAGTGAAGCCGGAAAAAAGAAGACACAACAAGTGTTTGGCGAGCCGTTGGCACCGCAGCAGGTGGTCGAACGAATCTGTCGCGATGTCAAAGAACGCGGCTTGGATGCCGTGCTGGAGTACTCGCAGAAATTGGATGCGGCGGAAATGACAGCCGACCAATTGCGGGTGCCAGCGGAGGATCTCCGCGCGGCACACGCAGTCGCTGCGCCTGAGTTCTTACAGACGGTCCGTCAGATTCGCGACAATGTTGCTCGGTTTCAGGAGGCAATACTTCATCGAGACGTGGCCGTCATTCCGTCGAGTGGCGTGTCTCTTCGTCAGCGATATGTTCCGTTGCGACGGGTGGGAATCTGCGTCCCGGGAGGTGCCGCTGCGTACCCGTCGACGGTGCTGATGACGGTGGTCCCAGCCCGCGCGGCCGGTGTCGATGAGATCGTAGTCGTCGCTCCCCCAACCGCCAACGGCGCAAACAATCCAGATGTGTTGGCGGTGTGCCATGAGCTGGGTGTCGATGAGGTTTACCGTGTCGGAGGCGCACAAGCGGTCGCTGCGCTCGCCTATGGTGTCGACCGGCTAGCGAAGGTCGACAAGATTGTCGGACCAGGCAACTTGTTTGTCGCGTTGGCAAAAAAACTGGTCTTTGGTGAAGTCGACATCGATTCCATCGCCGGTCCTAGTGAAGTCGTTGTCATTGCCGACAAGACCACCGAGCCACACTTCGCCGCCGCCGATCTTCTTGCCCAGGCCGAACATGCGCCCGGTTCGTGTGTCCTAATTAGTTGGGATGTCGATGTCCTCAACGCAATCGAGGCCTGTTTGGTGGAGCAATTAGCGAAATTGGAACGAGCCGACTTGACTCTACCAAGCCTGCGAGACTACAGCGCCTCGATCCTGGTGACGGATGAAGCCGAGGCTTGCCGAGTGACGGACTTGATCGCACCGGAACACCTGCACATTGCTATCGACGACGCACAGCGTCTCGCGCCGTCGATCCGTAATGCGGGCGCCACTTTTTTAGGCCGTTTTACGCCGGTCGCGTTGGGTGACTATATTGCCGGACCGTCGCACGTCCTGCCAACCGGTGGGACCGCCACCTGGGCCGCCGGACTGTCGTCTAACGATTTTCTGCGAAGCGGGAGTGTCATCGAATACTCGGAAGAGGCGTTGCGAGATGTTGCGGTCCATGTAGCGAGGATTGCCGACAAAGAGGGGCTGGGAGCGCACCGCGAGAGCATCGAAATACGCGTTAATCCTACTTGAAATCGAACGCAGATTAACCATGCCATACGTCCGTCCGGAAATTGCCGCTATGGTCGGTTACGCTCCAGGGGAGCAACCGCAAGAGGGGCAATTTGTCAAACTGAATACCAACGAGAATCCCTATCCCCCATCGCCTCGCGTCGCGGAGGCGATTCAAGATGCCGTCGAACGAGGGCTTCAACTCTATCCGGATGCACTAGCGAGCGAATTTCGCGAGCGGGCGGGAGACGTCCTTGGCGTTGATCCGGATTGGATCATGGCTGGAAACGGCAGCGATGATATTCTGACCATCGTGACTCGAGCACTCGTCGGGCAGGGCCAGCAGCTGCGTATGCCGACGCCCAGCTATATTCTCTACCACACCCTGGCACAGATACAGGGTAGTGAAGTGGACGAAGTCGCATTCACTCCGCAATGGGGATTATCGCCTGAGTTTGCCACGCCGTCCGGCGATCCTCGTTTGGCCCTATTACCTAACCCAAACAGCCCGACTGGTACGGTCGTCTCGTTGCCAGCGATCCTGGAAACCGCGGAGTCCCTCCCCTGCCCTCTGTTGGTAGATGAGGCATATGCTGATTTTGCCGAGTTTCACTCTGTCGATTTGGTCGCCAAATCGGAACGGATCATGGTCGCGCGAACATTGAGCAAGTCGTACGGCCTGGCCGGTTTGCGGTTCGGGTATTTGATTGCTCAACCGCAGCTGATCCATGAGTTCCGTAAAGTAAAAGACTCGTATAACTGCGATGCGCTGTCCGTGGCCGCTGCCACTGCTGCGATTGGCGACCAAGCTTGGCTACGCGACAATGTCGCGAAAGTACGAGCAACCCGTGGTCGATTGTCAGATAGCCTGAAAAAGCTTGGTTTTGCCGTGATTCCCTCCCAGGCTAACTTCGTTTGGTGCCGACACGCGGAACAGAATTCTCAACAACTGTACGAAGAACTGAAATCTCAACGGATCCTCGTCCGATACATGAAATACCCGAACTGGCAGGACGGACTTCGCATTTCCGTTGGTGACGATGCTCAAATCGACGCATTACTCGCTGCACTCAAATCAATGGTGTGACAAGAACTCGTTCGATCAACAAACATCGGAACGAACCAACTCTCAATCGTTTGACGTGAATCAAAATGCCGCGAACAGCAAAAATCTCTCGCTCGACTAACGAAACTCAGATCGAACTCGAACTCTCCATCGATGGGGTTGGGAAATCCGATGTTCAAACGGGTGTCGGATTCCTCGATCACATGTTAGACCTTTTCGCTCGGCACGGCGCATTTGACCTGACAGTCCGTGGGGACGGTGACTTGCACGTAGATCAACACCATACCGTGGAAGATGTGGGAATCTGCCTGGGGCAAGCGTTTCGTCAGGCTCTTGGCGACAAGAAGGGTATACGACGATACGGCGCCATGACTCTGCCGATGGAGGAGACTTTGTCAACGATTGCCGTCGATCTGAGTGGGCGATTTTTCTTCGTGTTTCAAGCCGATTTTCCCACGCAAAAAATCGGCGACTTTGACAGCGAATTGGTCGAGGATTTTTGGCAGGCCGTTGCGGCGAATGCCCTCTGTAACCTGCACGTGTTGATTCACTACGGTCGCAACAGTCATCACATTGCGGAGGCGATCTTTAAAGGGGTAGCTAGAGCGTTGCGATCTGCGACCGAAGCTGATCCGCGGATGATTGGAGTGCCCAGCACGAAGGGAACACTTCACGAGTAGTGAGGTTCGTCCGCTCGCACGTCCGACGAGGATGTTTTTGGGTCCGCTCAGTCGTTGACGTGCGTTTCTAGGAACCGAGCCAAACGGTGGAAGTCACTGCCGGGTTCAATGTAGCGGACAACCGTCACCAGCGTTTTTGGATCGACCAGTTCCTTGAACGGTACATAATGTAATTCAAGTTGGCCCAAGACCGAAACCATGACGCCGTTCGACTTTTCCTCGACCAGCGCGCGGTAGGCTCCGACTCCCAATTGGCTGCCCAACATGATGTCGAATGCGTGCGGTTTGGCGCATCGCGACTCATAGCCTAGTTGCAGACCATTCACTTTCCGCGATTGTCCGGTTGCCGCCGCATAGGCCTTTGAGACGAGACCCGAGAAGAGACTCGCTAGATTGACATCGGAAATCGTGATGTGTCCGTGTTCGTCACGGGGAATCCCTTCCACGTACTTGTTCGGTAGGTATTCAGCGAGTCCCTCGGCGATGCAGACCACACCATAGTGTTTTTTATCTACATCGCGTGCGACCATCGTCTTGACGATTCGGTTGACCACTTTTCCAATATCCATCACGTCTCGAGTGGACACTGCGCCGGTCTCATTGTCTGTACATTCCTCGGTCGTTTGATAATCGCCCGTGATGTCTTCGACGCTGACAACTAGGCTTGCCTCCCCGGCGATCGCCGCCCCGTACGCCAACCAGCCCGCACTGCGCCCCATCGTTTCAACTAGGAAGTACGATCGACCGGCTTCCGCGTCGTGGATCAAATTCCGAATTTCCGAGGCGAGTGTCTCGGCGGCCGTGAAATATCCAAACGTGAAGTCGATCCCCATGTAGTCGTTGTCGATCGTCTTGGGGAGATGGACTACCGGAATACGGTGCGCGTCAGCAGGCAGCCGATCCTGGTACATTTTGAGTTTGTTGGCTGTCTTCAACGTGTCGTCACCGCCGATGGAAACCAACGCATCAACTTCCATCGAGCAGAGTGCTTCGTAGACGTTTTTTAGCTGGAACGTACGTTCTGCGTCCTCGAAGTGTGACACGTCCGAGATCATCTTGCCCGGATTCGTTCGCGCTGTGCCTATTAGAATTCCTTGCGAACTACGCGTTCGCTGCAATACCTTGTGGTCGATCACGATGTAGTCGCGTCCAACCTGCATTGGATGGTCGGGTCCAAACTCGACAAGCCCCGAATAACCGTGCTTGATGCCGAGGACCTGGATGTCGTTGCGGAGAAACGATACGGCAGCAGTGGAAATGACGGCGTTGGCGCCCGGTGCTGGTCCACCAGCGAACAATATAGCGACGCGACGAAAACTGTGTTCAGGCTGAGGTGGGTAAGAGAGAGTACTGGCCATTTATTACCCCTTAGCATTTCAGTGGACACCCGGCATTTTTCCTGCCGTTCGCTTGCATTGTAGACAAAGCAGGCCGCCAGCCAAGGTGGTGATCGCCCGGGTTTGCCAGTGGAGGATTATTAGCCCACCACCAGTTCTAATGGTGATAATTTCGTCATTGACACTCCAGGTGTTCGAGCGGTCGTGCGCTGGTGTCCGATCGGTGCCAGCACGCTGAACGATGCCAGACCGCGAGATGATGAGGTATGCCGAACGGCGGGACGAAGGCCACGCGAACGGCACGATAACGCTGCGGCTCAACTGCCGATATTCACCACCCAAGCGGCCAATCCGATGACACCGAAACAGAGCGCAAAACAGATTAGGAAGCCGATGATGTCCCCTTTGGTTGGACGTCGAATCTCCAGGCTACTACCGGGAAACAGCTTTTTCGCCTCCGCCTCTTCAGGGTGACTGTAAGCGTGTGCCAGTGCCGCCTCGTCTTCCTTGGGATCCGGTTTCACTTCCGTCTTCATCTTGATGAAGTAGCGATCCAGCCCATCGCGTTTATTGCGGGGCGTGACCAGGCTGATCAGGATCATGACCAAGAAAGGCGCGACAATCTTCACCGGTAGATCCAGCGTCGCCAGCGTTGCGTCGGTAAAGCGAGTCAGATTGAGGCCTCCCCACCGATAGACCATGAAATCGGCGCGAAAATTGCCCTTGCCGACCAATTTCGCATTTTCCGGATATCGCAGACGCTCGATTTTTTGTTTCTTGTCGACTTCTGTTTTCACAACTTGGGGTGAAACCGACGGATCGTTTTTCTTTAGGTCATCGAGCTCATCCTCCAATTCAAGGACCTTCTGATCATCGCCCGCCGATCGTCTATTCGCAATTTGGTCCTCGAGCACTTTCACCGCCAACGGTACGACTCCGTCGGGGAAGTAGATACCCTTGTTGCCAGAGGTCTTGATGTCATCGAAGCTGTCTCCCTTGACAAGTTTTGCCGGTTTTTCGCCCAGTTTCTCTGTGGCCCGTTGTCGATGTTGGGGGTCTTGAATTCGGCTGATTGTCGCGGTCCGCTCATTCCAATCTTTGATTTCCCTTTTACGTTTCGACACGTCCGAAGGCGCGGCCTGACGTGTGGTCGTGATGCGAACCTTGTCATTGGCGATCGCATAGGCGGGATTGGTCCGCATCTCGGGCCAGATCATCGGTGCTGCAATGGGAACGACGAAGAAAACGCCGACGCAAAACAGGACAGTGACCCAGGCGGCGATCGTCGTGCCTCGGCGCCACAGCATGCCGACCCAAAACGGGGCGGCGAAAACGACTGCCAACACCCAAGTCAGCTTAAGTTGCTCGAAGACGTTCATCATCATCAACGAGATGATGACCGCTCCGGCCACGATCATGGCCCCGGTCCAGCGACCCACTCGCAAGCACGTTTTTTCGTCAGCCGTGGGGTTGATATAGGCAACGTAGACATTTCGCACGACCAGTGCCGAACCGACGACCATGTAGGCATCCACCGAACTCATCAGCGCCGCCAGCAGGCAGGCGAGCATCAGCCCGGTGAGTCCTGGTCCGAGCAGTTCACGGGAAGCCACGCCCCACGTCTTGTCTGGATCCGCGATCAGGCGTGGGTCATCGGCAAATAGTGCCAGTGCGATCAGTGCTGTCAGCACCCATCCGACGGTGCAGAATCGCTTGAGAAAGTTGCCCGTCACCAATCCAATCCTGGCATTCCACTCCGTCTTAGCGGAACCTCCTCCGGTGACAATGAAATGTGGTTGAACGGCAACACCGATCAAGTTGATCAACACGACCGCCACAATGCGATGCAAAGGGAATTCCGCCGAGTTTCCACTGCCGACGACCTGAAAATACTCCTTTGGCAGTCGATCGTGCATGATGCCGAAACCGTCCATCATTGTCTGCGACTCGGGCGTACCAAAATCCACAACCAGGCGCTGCAGGCCGAAAGGGATCAATATGACCGAAAGCCAGATGATGCAAAGACCTTGAATCAAGTCCGTGTAATAGGCCGCTTCCAACCCGCCCGCCACGCCGTACAGCAGCACGACAACGCCGATCACTGGAACCAGCAGATACTCAATGGGAATGCTGGACCCCATTAATTCGACGGATTCGGTCGCCATCAACGGGCCGGCAACTTTCCCGATGGCCGAAAAGAGCATCGACCCATACACCATGAAAAACGTCAGCCCGAATATGACATAGCCAACTCCGAGAGCTTTCGACTGATAACGCTCGACAAACCAGTCGGCCAAGGTTGTGTGCCGCATTCGTCGATACCAAACGCCGGTGAACCAGTAGAACGGGGTCACGAACAGCCAGTACATCACGCTCCACATGCCGCTCATGCCGCTGGTAAAGGTGGTGCGGCCCGTATTGACTGGGTCACTGGAACCTGTCCCGGCACCGAAGGCGGCGAACGTCTGAAGGAGCTTTCCGAACGAGCGACCGCCGAGAAAATAGTCGTCTTGTTTTTTGATCTTACGGGAGACGATGTAACCGATGACGATCATTACGGCGAAGTAACAAGTGATAACGACATAATCGAGTGCAACCATGGTGGGTCTCAAGCGGTCTACGGTGTTTCAGGCTGTCGGGGATGGGTTCGGCAAGGTGGACCATTGTAAGGGGTGTAGTTCCGCGGGCCAAGAAGATTTCAGGTTTGGAGTTCGGACTTTGATATCCGTGCCGAGGGCAGGTTTCGTTGCCAACTGCAAGACGGTACGATTGAGACAGCCGTATCGTAAAACCCATGCACTTTGGAGTCGCTCGTGTCCGACCTGCCCGCCATCGTGGAAACCAGTGATGAGTCGTTCGAATCCGACGTGATCGAGCGGTCGCGAGTCGTTCCTGTGGTGGTTGATTTTTGGGCGGATTGGTGCCAGCCGTGCAAGACATTGACTCCGCTGTTGGAGGAACGATTTGCCGCCGCCGACGGGCGTTGGCTGCTGGTAAAGGCCAATACCGAACAGAATCCCGCCGCCGCTGGTCAATTTCAGGTCCAGGGAATTCCCGCCGTCTACGCGTTAGTTGACGGAGAGATCGTCGATTTCTTCAGCGGCGTGATCGGGCCCGAACAATTGGACGAGTGGTTGGCCCGTGTTGTTGAACAGGGGAGTGTCCTGGAACTGCGTGCGATGGAAGAATCAGATCCTGGCGGCGCGGCCGAAAAGTACCGCGAGCTGCTTGCCGAGGCGCCAAACGATGCCAAGCTGCAGATCGGCTTGTTGCGCAGCTTGCACCACCACGATGACGAGGCCTGTCGTGACTTTCTAGAGACGCTGGAAAAGCGTGGTTTTCTGGAACCGGACGCAGAGAAAATCAAGGCGGCCTTGTCGATTGCCGACGGTGCTGACTATGACCTCGATTCGCTTGTGGAATTGGTCGAGAACGAACCTGAGAACTTCCAGGCGCGGTTAGACCTGGGAACGGCTCAGGCGAGTTCGCAGGAATTCGAGGACGCATTGATTACCCTGCTCAGTATCGTTCAAGATGACCGGCACGGGCTGGGCGACGCCGCACGCGAAAAAATGGTCGAGATTTTTAAGGTGCTCCCGGGCGACTCCGAGCTGACGAGCATCTATCGGCGGAAATTGGCTTCGGCCCTTTATTAGGTCCGCCGATGTTGGAGGTTTTTGCATGGCAACTCATTCCTCATGGACGCCCGGGCCGACAACGGCTCCGCCGGTGGAGACGGTTTCTACGCTCACCGGCCGGATTCAGGGTTTACTCAATCAGCAATTCAATTCCGTTTGGGTTAGCGGCGAGCTGTCAGATGTGTCACGGCCCCGTTCGGGTCATCTTTATTTCACCTTGAAGGACGCGGAGGCGCAGATCCGCGGAGTGATTTGGCGGAACACGGCTGAGCGGATTCCCTTCGAGATGAGAGATGGTCTGGAGGTGGCGTGCCAGGGACGAGTGGATGTCTACCCACCACGCGGTAGTTATCAGCTGATTGTCAATCGGATGGAACCGTTGGGTGAAGGCGCCCTGCAATTGGCCTTCCGTCAGCTCCGCGCTCGTTTGGAGAGGGACGGCCTTTTTCGCCCTGAGTCAAAGAAGCCACTCCCCGTTTTTCCTCGACGTGTCGCGGTCATCACCAGTCCCACCAGCGCCGCGGTACAGGACTTCCTGCAAGTCGTTCGTCGACGCTGGCCACAAGGTAAGGTACTGATCGTGCCGGTCCGCGTGCAAGGTGTCGGGGCTGCCGACGAATTGGTCGACGCGTTACAGCAAGTGCATCAGCTTCGCCATCAGCCGGACATCGTCGTTTTGACTCGTGGCGGTGGTAGCCTTGAGGACTTGTGGGCGTTCAATGAGGAGCGACTTGTCCGGGCCGTTCATGCGGCGACGATTCCCGTTATCTCCGCAGTCGGACACGAAATCGACGTGACGTTGTGTGATTTGGTTGCCGACGTGCGAGCGCTGACTCCGACCGAAGCCGGAGAGCGAATCGCCCTGTCCCGCGATCAGTGGGTGCAACAGTTGGCGATGTTAAAGGAGCGAATTTCTCAAGGACTCGCCGGGCATTGTCGACGTTCAGTGACTCGTTTGGAAGGACTTCAAAAACGCCTCTCGCTACAGCATCCAGCGCAACGGATGGCACGTTGGAAGGACGAACTCGTGCGACACGAGCAGTCGTTGGAACGAGAATTCGATCGAGTGCTTGTGGGTTGCCGACACCAGCTCTCCAAGCGTAGCGAGCAGCTTGAGGCTCTTAGTCCGCTGGCCGTGTTAGGGCGAGGGTACAGTATTACGCACGACTCGAGTGGAACACCCATCGTCTCCGCGAATGTGGTCTCGGAGGGTGATTTGATCACCACTCGATTGCATCAAGGCGAACTCACATCTCGTGTACAATCGACGAGACCATCGCACGAAGAAGAACAGTTGCGGGGTGCCAGTACGACCGAAATCTCAACAAGCGATGAGATCGGGCCAAATTAAGTGGTAGATTCAAAAACGCAGCGAGATTGATTTTGATGGCAAGAAAAAAACAAGGGTCAAAGGACAACGTCTCCGCAAAAGATCCGAACGAACCGACTTTTGAACAAGCGATGAAGGCAGTTGAGAAATCAGTGCACGACCTTGAGGGCGGGCAACTGGAATTGGGCGAGGCACTTCGTGTTTACGAACAGGGCGTGACGATGATTCGGCGTTGCCATCAGCTGCTGCAAGATGCCGAGCGGCAGGTCGAACTTCTGATGGAAGTACATGAGGATGGTAGCGTCGAAACCCAGTCTTTTGAGGCGGGTCAGGCAGAATCTCTGACTGTGAAGCAGGAGGCGCGGAGTCGCCGCCGTTCGGTTTCGAAGGAAGCCGACGTGGACTCCGAGGGCCGGCTGTTTTAGAATGACGCATCAACCTTGTGTTTACCTCCGACGTGGCCGGTCGAATGGTGTCAAATGACTGGTCCAACCGCAATCGGCGTCATGGATGGTTCAGAAACGGTCCTCCGAAGCCACACCCCGTAGCATCTGACGCAGCACAAACCGTCCGATTTTGATTCACGTATGACCAATACCTCGGTGTCTAATCGCCCTTTTCATGACTTTGCACAGACGCATCGCCCGGCGTTAGACGAAGTGCTATCGAAATACTCCACGTATTCTCAGGACTGTCCGGCTGAGTTGCAGGAGGCGATTCGGCACAGTTTGCTGGCACCTGGAAAACGTCTTCGGCCCCTGCTGGTGTTAATGGCGGCCGACGCGTGCGGTTCTCTTTCCGAAGATGCCAAGGTGGCGGCGTGTGCGGTGGAAATGATCCACACCTACTCGCTCATTCATGACGATTTGCCAGCAATGGATGACGATGACATGCGGCGTGGTCGTCCCAGCTGCCATGCTAAATTTGGCGAGGCAACGGCGATATTGGCCGGTGACGCGTTGTTGGCTCAGGCATTTCAGACGTTGGCCGATGGACTGCCAGCTAAGATGGCCGCTCGTTGCTGCAGTATTCTCGGATTTGCGGCTGGTCCGGCCGCCCTTGTCGGCGGCCAAGTGGCTGATCTCGCATTTGAACGAGACCAGAGCGAGGGCAATGTGGAGTTTTTGCAAGCGATTCACCGTAGAAAAACCGGTGCACTTTTCCTTGCTTCCCTCCAAATGGGTGGTATTATTGCGGACGGCTCAGATGAACAAATGGAGAGTCTGGAGACGTATGGGAAAAAGCTGGGGTTGGCGTTTCAGATCACTGATGATCTCCTGGACTGGCAGGGGACCTCTCAGTCGATGGGAAAACGGGTTCAGAAGGATCGAGAAAAGGGGAAGTTAACATTTCCGGGGCTATTGGGAGTCGACGAGAGTCGGAGCCAAGCCGCTGCACTCATTGCCGGTTCGATTGAAGCTCTTGCTGTTTTTGGTGACCGAGCCGTGCGACTGGAATCGCTGGCTAACTATGTGTTGGAAAGGAATCGGTGAGTTCCATGCATAAAATCCTCCCAACAATCGAATCAGCACAATCGCTACACGAAATGACGCCTTCACAGTTGGCCGAATTGGGTGTAGAGATTCGGGACGTGTTGTGCAATCTTCTCAGTCACCGCTCAGCTCATTTTGCCTCGAATCTCGGCGTGGTTGAGCTCTGTTTGGCGCTGCACAGCGTCTACGACTTTCGTCACGATCGACTGATATGGGACACTGGGCACCAGATATATCCACACAAATTGGTCACGGGCCGCTACCACGAATTCAGCTCGATTCGCACCAAGGGCGGGATCATGGGTTACCCGCACCCAGCGGAGAGTGACTATGACCTGTTCATGACCGGCCATGCCGGATGCAGCATTTCCACGGTCATGGGGCTCAAGAGTGGCGATGATTTGCTCGGTGAGTCCGACCGATATTCGGTAGCGGTCATCGGTGATGGCGCATTTCCGTCGGGAATCGTCTACGAAGCGATGAACAACGTCGGTGGTCTTAAGCGACTTTTAGTGATCTTGAACGATAACAGAATGTCGATTTGTCCTCGTGTCGGTGGGCTGGCTGACTATATGGACCGTCTTCGGTCCAACCCGTTCTACACGGGTTTTAAGACGGAGGTCGTCAAGTTACTGAATCGAGTGCCACTGTTCGGTGACCCAGCTGAGCGGTTCTTGGCGCAGCTCAAGGAGGCAATGAAAGCGGGCCTGCACGGGGGCATGTTGTTCGAGGAGCTGGGCTTTCGCTACATTGGGCCGATCGACGGACACGACATTGGACTATTACGCAAATACCTCAAGATGGTCCGAGATCTAGACGATCCGGTGTTGCTCCACGTCATCACGGAAAAAGGGCGTGGCTTCGACCCCGCTGAAAAGGACCCGGTCTTTTTTCATGCACCACCTGCCTTTGAGCAACAGGGCGAACAAGCGATTCCCAAAACGGGTAGTGCCTCAAGGTCGTTCACACACTTCGCGAGTGAAGCGATCCACACAGCTTTGGGACGTGACGCCAAGGTAACCGTGTTGACGGCCGCGATGTGCCAGGGGACCAAGCTCGAGAAGGTGCGTAACGACTTCCCTAAACAGTTCAATGATACGGGGATCTGCGAATCTCATGCGGTGGCGTTCGCGGCCGGCCAAGCGAAAGCCGGTATTCGCCCTATCGTCGACATTTACAGTACGTTCTTACAGCGCAGTTTCGATCAGATCTTCCAGGAAGTGGCGCTGCAGGATCTACCGGTGACCTTCATGCTGGACCGCGCCGGTTTGGCAGGTCCCGATGGCCCGACTCACCATGGCGTATTCGACTTTGCCTACCTGCGGGTCTTCCCCAACATGGTCGTCATGGCGCCGGGGGACGCCCATGATGTTGCTGCATCCCTTGAATTCGCGTTGCAGCAGTCCCACCCTTGCTCCATTCGTTATCCAAAAGCGGCCGCCGCTTCGTTGGATAATGTCGATCGCGAGCCGATGGAATTGGGCAAAGCCGAGGTCCTCTCATGGGGAAAGTCGGGCACGATTCTGTGTGGTGGAGCGTTGTTATTTGATTGCCTCTCTGCTGCCCGAGACCTCGCAAAAGACGGTTTGGATGTTGGCGTTGTTAACGCCCGTTTTGTGAAGCCCATTGATCGCGATGTGGTTCGGCGTGCACTCGAGGAGACCGGATTCATCTTGACCGTTGAGGAAGCAGCTCTGTCGGGCGGTTTCGGAAGCGCTGTCCTCGAAGTGGCCGCCGAAATGCACCTCGACACGTCCCGCATACGACGGATCGGCATCCCAGACCGATATGTCGAACATGGAGACCGTGGCCAATTGTTGTCTGACATTGGTTTGGATAGCGCTGGAATCGGCTCTGCATGTCGCGAATTGTCTGAGCAAATCGAACAACCGACCTGGTAGGAAAAAAACAACCTCCGGGTATCGATGCGGTGGAAAACCGTTTCCTGTCTTCAACTCCCTTACTCTCTTGGTGCTTTCGCGTGAGAAGTCATCGGAGATCAGCCTCGACAACACGAGTGTTGGAGTCCAAACGTCTCATCACGTCCAAATCCTGCGAAGATCAGATGGTATCTGCGCGACGCAGGCACGTGAAACTCGTCGTAATTGCCAACACACCGCGAAAAACTCGGTGGGGCCGGCAATAATTCGCACTTGACGCCAAGGCATCGCTTTGTGTGCAATAGGCGTCCCGTGTTACACCGAACTGGATTTCGGCTGCGACGACGGGACTCATTTCGAGATCAAACATGCACGGAGGCAGAGGCTATGCGCGTTCCATCGGCGTTGCGATCGTTACGGACCACCGTTTCTCGGTACCAATTCCGCGTCGTCAGTTGGTCGTTCACGGTCGCCGTATCGTGGCTTGTTCTCGCCAGCCAAAGTGCCCTGGCCCAACAGACGTACAAACTTGAGTACCGATTTTCTCCGAAGCAGATCATCTCGACAGAAGTCATCCATTTGGCGAATACCGAGACGACGATCAATGGTAATAGTCAAGAGTCCGAGTCGCGAACGGTTTCCGAGAAGATCTGGGCCATCGAGAGCGTCTCCAAAGACGGCACGGCGACGATCACTCAGTCGCTACGACGAGTCGACATGTCGCAGAAACTACCTGGCCATCCCCGGGTGACCTATAATAGCGAAAAGGACACGTTAGTTCCCATGGAATTTCAGGCCGTTGCAAATTCCGTTCAGAAGCCGCTCTCGCGAATTAAAGTGGACCGGACTGGGGAAGTTGTGGATCGAGTCGACCTGCTGCCCAATGGCGTGATGCCGGGGCTGGGACAAGTCGTAACGCCGCTGCCCAAAAAGGCCGTTCCAATCAACGGCGAGTGGTATTTTCCCATAGAAGTTCATGTGCGTTTGGATGATGGAACGTTCAAGAAAATCAAGACACGGCAAAGATACAGATTGAAATCCGTTAAGAACGGAGTGGCGACGATCGTGTTAAAGACGCAAGTCCTGACTCCGATCAATGATCGACGAGTGGAGGTGCAGCTGGTTCAGCAGATCACCAATGGTACTATTCGCTTCGACATGGATTCTGGGCAACTTGACGAAATGGAAATCAACTGGGACGAGAGTGTGGTCGGTTATCGTGGTGCGAACAGTCGATTTAAGATCCTGGCCCGCTACACCGAAAAAACCCTCTCCGCGGTAGAAGTTGCCGCTCGGAACGGTGTTCGAAAGAAGTAGGGACCCCCACTTTTCGTCCCTAGATTTTCTCGCCCATTCCTCGAGTCAACGCCATGAAGGCGGCTTCTAGATTCACTTCTTCCTCGCCAAAAAACGTGACCTTGTAGCCTTCACTCACCAGTAATTGGTTGAGTTCCCAATAGTCTTCGGCTGATTGGATCAGCGTGACAACCAATTGTCCGTCGCCCGATTCGACTCGTTCGACCAGTGGGTGAGCTTCCAGCGTCTTAGCCGCTTCACCTTCGCGTTCGGAGACCGACACATTGAGGACGACGCGTTGTCGGACTTTCTTCATCACCTCACCAACGGCCGCATTCACCGAGAGAACACCGCGATCGATGATTCCTACCTTGTTGCAGATGTCGGCCAATTCCGGCAGGATATGGCTGGAAACGATAATGGTTTTCCCCATCCCTCCCAGTCGTCTGAGAAGATTGCGCATTTCGATGCGAGCGCGAGGGTCGAGTCCGCTGAGCGGTTCATCGAGGAGCAGGACCTGGGGGTCATGAAGAAGGACTCGGGCAAGTCCCAACCTCTGCGTTTGGCCTCGGGAAAGAGTGTTTGCGAAAGCGTTTCGTTTGAAGTCCAGGTCGACGACATTTAGCATTTCCTCGCAGCGTCGGTTCCGCTCCGTGCCACGAATTCGGTAGGCGGCGGCGAAGAACTCCAAGTATTCGATGACCTTCATGTCATCGTACACGCCGAAGAAATCGGGCATATAACCCACAAGCCGGCGAATTTCTTTGGCGTTATTGTAAATCGAGTGACCACAAACGTATGCCTCACCCCAAGTCGGTTGCAGTAGGGTGGCAATGATCCGCATCGTGGTGGTCTTGCCGGCGCCGTTGGGGCCGATGAAACCGAACAGGTCTCCTTCGTCCAGTTGCAGATCGATCGCCTTAATCGCGAACATATCGCCGTACTTTTTGGTAAGGTCTGCGGTCTTAATCACCGTTATCGTTCCTCAACTGACGTACCACTGTTTGCCGATTGCACCGGGATCAATACACGATAGAAGGTCCAGTGCTTTTCGGCGTTCGATGTCGCATTCTTATTGTTGACTGTCAATTGAAGTGCTGGAGTTTCTACTTCGCCCCACAGGATGGCGCGTCCCAGCTTCAATTGAGCTGTCAAGTCGATTTCGCCCTGATAGCGTTGATTCAGTTTAGTGTAGTCGGAACCACCGGCAGCCTGATGCAACAACATCACCTCGACAATCCGTGGTATGTCGCGCTCGTGTGGATCCCACTTTGTCGTCGTGTAGGACGTGTGTTCAGCGCTGTAGGTCCGGCGGCGTGTCAATTCCCATTCAAGATCACGCCGCGGCTGATTGCGGACACTGATCCGCTGACCTGGGCGGAGTCGTTCGCCGAGCCGATAAATCGTCTGTCGATGGACGAGCATCGGACGAACCAAAGTCACTTTGAGTGGATTCGTGACCACTCCGGTCAATACGGAGAACGAATCTTCTTTGAGTTCCGAAAGTGGCGGTTCGTCGACTGTACCTCGCCATTGCGCAATCAGCGACCGACTGCTTGTGGCGGGAATCGGCAAGTCGTTGACGACGAGCCGTCCCTGTTTCGAACGGATCGTGTAGTGACGGTCAGACCACGGAGCACTCACTCGCGATTGGAAGCTGCCGAATCCTTGCCCGGGCAATCCCTGCCAGAGCAGACTCTGCTCGGTGACCTGGCAGTTGTTCACGCCAATCTGCATGCTGGCGGATAAATCGAACAGATTTGATTGAGCTGTAAACAAGTTGGCCCAAGTTGTGCCACGAACGGTACCTTCCGACAGGTCGACATCGACAACATCAACTTGATTTAATCGCGTTTCTTTCCCACCTAACCGCCAGGAATTAACGAACAAGATCGTCGTACAGGCCCCGATAAACAGAATTGGGAAAGAGACCCACGTCCACTCCATGCGGCCGACAAAACGCTGCAGGAAAAAGAAATCGAAAGGGCCAATCAAGAGCACGTACACGACCAAGCTGCCGATGATCAATGAAACTGGAAAAACCTTGACCCCTTGTTCGTCTTCGTCTCCCTGGAAGTCATCCAGAGCGGAACGCAACTGTCCGCTCATTTCGGTGTAGCCGTAGACCAAACTTCGGTTTCCGACATTACTGTTTTTCCAATCGGATCGCCGCAACCCGAGCATCTGTTCCACCAAACGGCCTCGGGCCGTCCATGATGCCATCGGATCTTGGTCGACGTCGATCCCGCAGAACCGTATGGTCCCAAATCCGAACGAGCGATGAACCACCGCTGGCCCGCTGCTTCGGTCTCGGCTTCCAAACCTTACCTCCACGAGACCATCGACACGTTCCAATCGAGATACCTCGATTGGCGGCAATGGGGAGTCGGAACTTGAATAATCCTCTAGTGCTGGGTTCTCCCTGATCGTCTCGACCGCGATGATCGGACCGGGAAGCCAGCGAGACAGCCTGTCATGACGACTGACGATTTGCCCATTTTTTCCAGCCAACAGCACCAATTCGCCGCCGTGGAGCAGCCACTGTTCCAACGCATCCCATTGGTCGGTTGTTATTTTCTGCCACGAATTGTCGGCTGTCGCCAACGACACTCGCTCGACTCCGTCCCAACCTCGCGCGTCGTGGGGTAGATCTGTTGCCGAAGCGATTGCCACGATGATCGGTCGTTGATCATCGTCAAATTGCTGACGGCCTACCCAACGCTTCAATCCAATATCGCCAAACAGCGAGACGATCCGCGGTTGAGTGGAAGTCGACACCGTCGGAAGAGGAGTTGTCAACTTATCGACTTGGTTGCCGTCCTTGTCGACTAGGCGAATTTCAAGCAAATCGACCAAGCGACCTAACTTGACGTATTGTTCCAACCGAAACGTGCGATCCGGCTCGAGCGTTACGTACGTGTCTCCTTCAAAACGCGCGGTGACACCGTCTGAATCCGCCGCGTCGATATCGACACGGACCTTCTTGTTGGAGGAACCGCCTTGAAGGTCAATACGAACGCGGGTCCAACAGCCGACTTTACATGTTCCTTGAAGGCCGATATCCACGGCCTGGATCTGCTGTGCTTGTGTGGCTGGTAGCCGGGAGAAGAGCAGCAGCGCAGCGAGAAAGAGGAGCCGCCAGAGGCTAAAAGTTGACCTGCAACGAGATTCTTCAGGATCCATAAACTGTTCAGCTGCGGTTATTACGTACTCAATCTTCATCAACTCTGAACTATTGTAATCATGCATCAACGATTTAGGCAGCCATTGAAGAGATCGAAATGGCCGTTCTTTGATATACGCGGCCGTTTGGTAGCATGTTCACGGTTTGCCTGCGGCGTCGCATTGACACGCGAATCGGCCACAGCCAGGGCACCCCGAGCCGTATTTATCGGAAATTGCCTGAGAAAGGTCGATGTTAGCAACGTTGGCAATCGTCGTTAGCCACGCCAATACATCTGCAAACTCCGCCGCCTGCTCCTGAGGACTGCCCTCTCGCAGGGCCGCCGCCAACTCGCCGACTTCTTCCATCAACCACATGAACGTGCCGTCGATTCCCCTCGCTTCATCCTTCTCAAAGTACATATTGCGAATCAGTTGCTGGAAGTCCCGATACGACACGTCATTGCCGGAAGAGCTCGATTGGTCAGGCATGTTGATTTCGAATGTGTGCGGGCGATGCCTAGGTCACATTGGCCATTGCATCTAGCTGAACGACAGACCGCGTCTGTTCTTTTTCAAGAAACGCTCGACCGTACTTGACGTTTACGTGGTCCCAAGGCAGGCGGTCCCCAATGTCGTACGGTTCGTGGACCGTCTTTTCGATATCGATTCCGGTATCGGAAATCGCTTTCCACCAACGTTGAGCGTTGAAATTCTCTGACCAACTGTCCATTCGACCACCGCGTTTCCAAACTAATTCGGTCGCATCGGCGACGCGTCGGTCACCGCGGCTCAAGACTCCTTCCAGCAGGCTCGTTTCCGTCTCATGGCATTTCACCGTCACACTGCGAACCGTACGCCGGCTGTGAAGGTATTGATGAGCCCATTCAAAGTACTCGCGATGTTGCATCGCATTCCATTGGTAGGGAGTGTGTGCCTTCGGTACAAAGTTGGAGACACTGGCGGTCACTTTGGCGTTCCGTCCGCGGACCTCCTTGCCGATTCCTGCAATCGTCTCGGCCATTTCGATGATTCCATCCAAATCGACTTCGCGTTCGCCCGGCAAACCGCACATAAAATAGAGCTTTACTGCTTGGTAGTTGTGTTTAAACGCGTTTCGACAACCTTCATAGAGGTCTTCGTTCTTGATTTTCTTGCGAATCTGCTCACGCATGTCGTCTCGTGCGACTTCCGGTGCCAATGTTAAACTGGCTCGTCGCTCGTTGCCGAGTAATTCGGCGACCGAACGCAATTGTTCGTTCACCCGCAAGCTGGGGACGGAGACGTTCACGCCCAGGGGCCGGAAGACATCCTTCAAACGGAGGACCAGTTCTTCGAAGTGAGGGTAATCACTGGTCGAGAGAGACAAGATCGAGATCTCATTGAATCCGGTGCTTCGATAGCTTTCCAAAGCTCCCTCGACAATGGTGTCGACCGAACGGATGCGCAATGGTCGTTTGATGACAGTGCTTTGACAAAAACGGCATTGCCATGGGCAACCTCGCATGATCTCAATCGCGATACGGTCGTGAACGCATTCCACGAACGGTACGATCGGCTTCGTCGGTAATGGGATGCCCTCCAAATCGGAGATAACGCAGGGTTCGATGGTCTCTGGTACATCTGGTCGAGTGGGTGCCAGGGTTTGGAAGCGGCCCTCGGAATACTCGGGTTTGTAGAACCGCGGGACATAGCCGTAGGGCACCTGTTTTGCCATCTCCGCCAATATGGACTCGCGCTGTTGCCGGCCCGCCGTGCCAGTGAAGAGCCGACCCTCTGCCTCGCGAAGTTCGAGCCACAAATCACAGATGACTGGCAAGCTTGGCTCGCCGTCGCCGGTGACTAACATATCGAAGAATGGTGCGAAAGGTTCGGGATTCTGCGTACAGGGACCGCCCGCAATCACGAGCGGATCACGTGCCGTTCGGTTTTCACACCGTAGTGGAATTCGTCCCAAGTCCAGCATGGTCAACACGTTGGTTGAACAGACCTCATATTGAAGCGAGAAGCCGACGACGTCGAATTGGTCCAAGGGTGTGAACGTTTCCAATGAGTAGAGCGGCAAGCCGTGGTCGCGCAATGCTTGTTCCATGTCCAGCCAAGGCGTGAATGCTCGCTCACACGCCCAGTCGTCTCGCCGATTCATCAAGCTATACAGCACCTGTAGACCGTGGTGGCTCATCCCGATGGTGTACGCATCGGGAAATGCCAAACAGAGCTTGCCACGCACATCTCCGTGGTTCTTGCGAACAATGTTCACTTCGCTACCCAGGTATTGTCCGGGCGTTTGGACATGGGGCAGGATTTTCGACGTGATATGGGACTTCAGATCCAAGTCGATCAAACGGATCTCCTTTGTTTTTTGCTCTTTCCAGTCGAACATGTCGCTGCCAAACTGTGCTAGTCCAGCAGGGGATTCGTTCGTTCGGCAATGGTCATGCTAGGGCTAAGAGTGAAAGCTATTATAGCGTTAGATCTGTTGCCGGATGCAGGCGTGTTTTGTTGGCTCAGACTTCGAGGATGGTATGGCTGAATTCGTTACTGTCGCTAAAACTACCGACATTGCCGAGGGCGAGGGGCAGGCGTTCGCCGTAAACGGTCGGATGGTCGCCGTTTTTAAGGAAAAAGGCAAGTTCCTTGCCATTGATGACATGTGCCCGCATATGGGGGCCTCGCTGGCGGAAGGGCACGTCGAGGACGGAATTGTCGCCTGTCCCTGGCACGCCTGGCGATTCTGTGTCCAAGACGGCACTTGGTGTGACAACCCCAAGCTCAAAGTCGATTCGTTTCTTGTCCGCGTGCAAGGGACAGATATTCAGGTCGTTGTGCCGCCTAAACAACCCGCGCAAATAACCGGCGAAATCGGTTTGTGAATCACCTGCGGCGTCGTTAGGATTCGCTTGATCCGCGGCACTGGTGCCGAAAAACGTGCCTTGACGTTCAGATTCTTGTTTTGGGAGCAGGTTGGAGCAGCAGCCAAGGCGAGCAGAAGCAGGCATGGCAGCGGTGGCGAACAGTGGGCACCATTCCCGCGATCCGTGAATGTTGCGACATTGAAATTGGTGTCTAAACCAAGAGTGCGATTTGGCACGGCGACCATCTCCGCTTGGCACGTGCGGCACAGATTCAGCAAAACTTGAGTCAATTGCCCTTTTTTTTGTCGCATTTTTCTTCTACTATCCGCCCGATTTCCGTTCGGCCGAGCCTGACGGAAGACGCCAAAGACAGCGAACATGGAAGGTCGCGGCAGATCACGTCATTGTGACCACCTAGAAAAAAAGGCAGGGAAGCCATGAAACTGAATCGCGTTGCCCACTATTTGCTTGCCGCATTGGCCATTTTGACGTGGATAATGCCGAGTGCGGCCCTCGCGGCGGACGCCAATTCCCCTCACTTTAGGCTCAGCCGCGATGTGATGCTGGGTAAGGATGGAGTTCTCCGTGGGAAACTGATCGACATCCATGGGCAGCCGGTGGCCGGCGGAAAACTGGCGATTCATCACCGCCAAGTCATGTTGGATCGAGCGACATCGGACGAGAGTGGCACATTCAAGCTGGCCGTGAAGAAGTCTGGAGCCTTTCTGTTGACCGTCAACGGCACAGCGATCTCTTGTCGTTGTTGGCAGCCAGAGATTGCACCACCATCGGCCCGCGGCGATTTGATTCTGTTGGCCCCGGAAAACGCGGTACGTGGCCAGCGGCCGTTCGCTGACGTCATCACCAACCCTCTGTTTATTGGCGCGGTCATCGCTGCAGCGGTGGCCATTCCGATTGCTGTCGCCAACTCAGGCGATGGCAGTTGAGTTCCGCGGCATTCATAGAGATCGCGATGTCTCGTCGGCAATTGAGGCCAAACTTCATGATAAGCAACAAAACCCCAAGGCTCAAACGGCACCCATCGGTTGGCTGTGACACCACGTCATCGGCTGCCAAATTCGGTGCCGTTGTGCCAACACGAAACCGCAACGCGTTGATCGGCCTCTTGATATTGCTTTCAACTGGCTGTCATCGTGCTCTGGTTTATGATTCGTCCACTTTACCGGACGAACTGATTGCGCCGCAGGTTGTCAATCCGCTGAACATCGACTTTGCCAAGCTGGCCCGCAATAAAGAACGGTCGGAGATACTGCATTTGGGTGACGTCATTGAGGTGCAAGTGGCGACGGGGATCGAAGAGGAAGAGCCGATCGCCTGGAAGGTGCGATTGGACAATCAAGGGTTCGGGACCATTCCGATCATTGGGCCAGTACGCCTCGCTGGTTTGGACTTCACGGCGGCCGGACAGGCGATACGCCATGAGGGCATTCAGCGTGGCAAATATGTGGCGCCAAATGTTTCTGTTACGCTTGGCCAGCGTCGAACGATTCGAGTCACGGTACTTGGCGCTGTGAAGCAACAAGGGCCGCTCGACTTGCCTGTGGCTGACGCGGATTTGCTTGCCGCGTTATCGATGGCCGGTAACCTGACGGAGAAGGCAAGCACCATCGTCGAACTACGCCACCCACCGCGTCCCGTGATGGCGGCATCATTCTCACCGGAAGCGAACTCACCGCGCCTCGTAACGATCGACTTGGCCCGCGCTGAGTTGGACCAGAACGTCGATCTGAGGCTCGAAGACGGCACAACGATCATGGTTCGCCCTCGCCCGGTGCGATTCGTTAGCGTCATTGGTTTGGTAAGAAAGCCCGGACAGCACGAGATGCCGATGGACAAGGATCTTCACTTGCTCGAGGCGATCTCGCTGAGCGAAGGACGGGTGCTCCAGATGGCAGACAAGGTGCACATCATTCGGCAGGGCCCGGGCTGGCGGGATCCGGTCGTGATTGAGGCCTCGGTCAAAGCGGCCAAGGCTAACCCCAAGAGCAACCTTCGTCTTGCCGACGGCGATGTTGTGAGTGTCGAAGAGACGACAGCGACGTTTGTCGTCGGAACATTACGGGAATTTGTTCGGCTTGGATTTACAAGCGGCATTCCAGGGTTCTAATTTTGGTGGGCGGCCCCGTATGACCGGAATGGAAAAACACTCGGAAGAAGCACGGTACTCTGCAGTCGACGTACTGCAGGCTGTACTGCGGTTTTCTCGAGCCGTTCGTACTCGAAAGATCTACGTGGGATTGGCCCTGGCGCTTGCCGCCATATTTGGCGGTATCTACTTTGCCACCGCTACTCGCATCTACGAGGCGACCGCGTCGTTGATGGTGACACCTCGATCGGCCGATCTGCTAAATGCAAACTCAAACAACACCGTCCGCAACGACACGCTGATCCCCACCTACGAAAGTCTCTTCGGTCGGGCTGTTGTCCTCGACGGCGCCATCGACCGACTGCTCTTGCTTAGCCCGAAGTACCGAATAGACTTCGAAGATGTCGATCGAGACAAGTGGCGGCGAGTGTTGGAAGACAACCTCTCCGCACAGGCTCTCCGCCGAACGAACATCATCGAGTTGACCTATCGTTCGAAGTCGGCCGAGGCGGCATCGGCCGTGGTGGAAGCGATTGTCAGCTCCTATCTCGAATTTGTCGAAGAAGACCACAAGGACATGTCGACCCAACTTGTGGAAATTTTGCGTGTGGAGCTTGCTAAAAACGAAAGCGAATTGATCAGCAAGAAGAGACAACTA
>DUDC01000104.1 GCA_012959465.1 Planctomycetaceae bacterium | reverse complement strand
CGCCTTCACCGTTATCCTTGGGACAACCCGTCTGGGCCAAGAAACCACGAGTCACTCGAAAAAACGACCGGCCGTCATAAAATCCCTTCTCGAGGAGATTGATAAAGTTGCCCACGGTTTCCGGCGCCTCATTTTCAAAGAGCTCTAGGACGATATCGCCTTCGGTGGTGTGAAGTACCACTCGAGGAAGATCGTCGGCGGCAGCCTCTTTTTCGCGTATCGCCTTCTCTTCCTTCCAGAACGTGATGTACTGATCCACGACTTGCAAGAAAACGAGCCCCTGGTCCTGTGTCGTACCGTACTGAGCACTGAGTTCAAGCGACGTTTTTGCCTCCGTGTAACGATTCGTAGCGAAAGCGGCCATGCCGAATTGGTACTCAAGACCTGTCACTTGGCACCCTGCGTCTCGCAGTCGTTTCCCCAATTGGTAGGCCGGCTCGTAACGGCCATTATGAAGATCGTGTCGCATCAATATGAGCAGGAAATCTTCGAGCTCGGCCGATGGTGGCGACGCGCTGGCGTACTTTGCTGCGCCAGTGACACGGACTTTATCCAATGCTCGGAAATGGGCATCGTTGGCGGCTAACCACAGTTTAGGCAGCTCGGGCCTTGCTACCAGGTCCGATGTGACCTGAGCAGCTTTCAACCGAAACAGTTCCTTGAGTGTTTTTCGCCATTCGGTTAGTGCATCCTCATGCGACACAGCGTTTGCAGATGTGACGCCGTCGCCCCCATCGTCGCTTCGGGACGCCGACGGAGTGAAAGCCAGCAGAGCGCTGATGACAACGGCGTAAGCGCGGCGGGAATAGAACGAACTGTGTTGATCACGCATTATAAAATAGCACCCCATGTTTGCATCCTCTGACGGTCGAGGAGCGGTTCGAGCTCAAGGAAATTGCCCCAACAATCGTGTTTTCAACGCATCACCTGACGCCGGCCCAACACCATGATAGAACGCAGGACGGAACAGCGCCAACCCACCGATCTACTCGTTATCATTATTCAGCGACAGAAAAAACGTGCGATGGGAAGCCGGCGGAATTTCCTTGACTCCCGAGATCTCCTGCGGTAGGCCGGAATGCCCAGTTGTGACGTCGTCCGTCCATTGGGATGCGTGCTGGGCGACAGCACGATAGCAAGACCGCTCGATGTGTAATCACGGCGTCAGGCCGGTTTTTAATCGCCCCAATCGTCATCTAGGCGATCCAACAAAATTTGCTGGGGAATCGCCCACGATAGAAAACGGTGTAGAATGACGCCGTATCGGTGGCCGTAGCGGGCCCCGCTGAAATTTAGCGGTTGAGTGGGGGTTTCTCGATGACTTACAAGTATGCGATGTGGATGGTTGTGCTGAGCACGATTTTCGGCGGCTGCAATAAGAAATCGGTGCCCCAATTGGCTGAAGTTGCCGCGTTGATGAAGAACGAAGATGGCGAGGTCACTTCCGTTTCGTTGGCCAACAAGAGCGAGCTTAGAGCGAATGCGCTGTCGGAGATTTCGAAGTATCCGGATGTGACCCGTGTTACCATTCAAGATTGCAAACCGGTTAGCGATGTAATGTTAAAGGACGTCGCCAGTCTGGAAAATCTGGAAGTCCTCGAGCTGCTGAATGTCGCTTTTACCGATGATGGTCTCAAGTATCTAGCAGGTCACCAGTCTCTGCGTCGACTGGTGATCGTCAATACCAAGATAAACGGGAAGGGTCTCGTCGAACTCGCCAAGACACCTTTGACCGAACTCGAAATTCGTGGATTCGATCTTACAAGCGAGGGAGTGGCCTCCATCGGCAAACTCACAAACCTCGAATCTCTTAAGTTACTTTGTTACAATGTCGAGGTTGCTCGTCTGGGCGACTTGTCAAAAATGACTTCTCTTAAGACTTGGGTCAGCCATGTAACACCCAGCGGCGAAGGCGTGGCCAAAGTTGTGTCGGCGATACCCAACCTGACCTCGCTCTACTTGAATTACGACGGGCTCTCAAAGAAGGAGGTCAAGGCAATTACGCAGCTCAAATCTCTGACGGATCTGAACTTGTCGGGCGCTGCAATCACCGACGAAGCCCTCGTGGCAGTCGGCAGAATTGAGGGTCTTGAGAGACTGGCCTTGGTACACTGTGAACAACTTACGTCCGATGGACTTGCTCACCTTGCTGAACTCAAGAATCTAGTCTATCTCGACTTGGCGGGATCAGGCATCGAAGGATCGGGCCTGATGCACCTTGTCCCAGTAAGTTCACTTAGGACGATCGAGATAATGTCTTCGCAGTTCAACGACCGAACGTCTCGTAGAGAATTCGCACGAGCTCGTCCGGATTGTCAAGTTCGAGTGGCGGATTAGCTCAACGTGTGCGAGTTTTTTCTCCGCTTGCGACCTTTTTGCCCTGACTATTGATATTCAACACGCCGTGGCCTCACCTAACAATAAACGCCGTTCCTCCGAAAAACGCACGAGGAATGATCGACAGTCGTCAACGACGCTCCGGATTGTCGGCGGCGCGATGCGAGGTCGGTTGCTTCAGTACTCGGGTGACCAAGTCACTCGACCAATGAAGGATCGAACTCGCGAGGCAGTTTTTAATCTGCTCGGACCAAGCGTTTGCGGCGCGGAGGTTGTCGACTGGTTTGCCGGTACGGGCGCGTTAGCGATTGAGGCAATCAGTCGCGGAGCGCAGCATGCCACGCTTGTCGAACGTCATATTCCAACTTGGCGCGTTATAAAAAGGAACCTCGAGCAGCTGGAGATTGACGGGAAATGTCGAGTGGAGAGAGCGGATGCGTTTTTCGTGGCCGACCAACTGTTGCCTCGTGAGCGTCGAACAATTCACTTTTTCTCGCCACCGTACGACCTGTACGTCGACCAAATGGCGGCAATGGTCCAGTTGATCGAACGGGCTGCCGCCGGCAGTATTGCCGGTAGCCAACTGGTCATCGAATCCGATCACCGGTTCGACTACGAAAGCCATTTAACTCTACCGGTCACGTGGCGAGTGCGGCAGTATTCACCCGCGATCGTCGCTATCGGCTTGCTTGAAAATACGGTGGCAACGAACAACGTTGAGGCTTAAGTGTGGATGTCTACAACCTTCATTTGACCGAGCCCTTTATCACGAAAGACGGATCGGAAATTCGCGAGTTGCTTTCTCATCGAAATTCCGCCATCGAGCAACAGAGCCTCGCCGAGGCGAGGTTGGCCCCGGGTACCGCTACGGCTCCACATTTCCATCGGGTCACCGAGGAGATTTACTACATTCTCAGTGGGACTGGCCTGATGGTAATCGGCGATGAATCTCGCCAAGTAACGGACGGCGACGCCATCGCCATTCCGCCCGGCCTCAGGCACCAGATTACCAACACTGGAGAAAAAACACTCCACATTCTCTGCTGCTGTGCGCCGCCCTATGAACACGATGACACTGTGTTGCAATAGAGGCTCCGCCAGTTTTGAGCCGAAGACGCTAGCTAGCCTCGGGTTCTCTTGCCAAATCACATTGAATCGCCCCGAGGCCGCTTGCCATAAAGCTGCCTACTCTCCTGGCTTTTCCTATTTTATCCAGTCCGCATGATGCGACATGTCGACTGTGATCCACGGATTATTCCTTGATTGAGGACAATTCGGATTCTATTCAATTGCCGTGTCGCACCGATGGTATCGAGGGCAAACCACCAGACATTGTGTTCTGGTGGGTATTCATGGAATCAGCGAATGCTGCACAAGAAGGAGCTGTTCATGACGACGAAGCCCGCTTCGTCGCGATGGATCGCGATTTTTTCCGGCATCGTTCTCCTCGTGCTTTGTTTTCTGGCTGCGGAGACGTGGCACTCGCGGCAACTTCATCGAACGATGGAAGTTGACCCAGGCGCGTTTGAGGCGAACGACGTAGGGCACTATCCCTCGCAATCGAATGTCTCGGTGAAGGAAACGACGTGCGAGAATCCTGACGACTGGAAGATCGACGGCCTTGAGGCTTTGGCCGTGCCCGAGAGTTGGGCGGTCGTGGCACCCGCCGCGGCCGATCGCATTGAAATTCGCGTTCCAGCCCACGACGGGCCGTTACGACCGATGGGCCAAACGTCATCGCTTGCGGACGGTCGTCCACTTCGAATCGCTTCACTGCGTCGACAAGACCCCCAAGTCCCCTCCCTGCCGCGCAACGTTACCCGTTCACTAAATACTCCGTCGGCAAAAAACAATCTGCGTCAATGGCCCTATCCGGAACAGCTGGTCAGGCAACTCGAAGCACTGACCGATGACGCGCATGCGGGGAGTTGGGCGACGCGCACGATCGGTCTAATCAACCGGCTCTACGATTGTGACGACGATGACCATCGACTCTGCCTCTACTTCCTGGCAGAACTTCGGCAGCAAGTAGAACGTGCGATCGTTTTGGTAGACCCAACGGCCTCGCTGGAATCCTGGTCCAAAGTAGCTCGAGCACGGTACGCGCTTCACCGCCGTGTCGAGCTGTGGCAATTGGTGCAGGAACTGAAAGCGGGGGACATAGTGTGGGTCACCGGAGACGAGAAGCAACTACGGCTAGCGTTGGACAACATCGATCGCGAACTGACGAATTCGACGGAGATTGCCGCTTGGAAGACCTATCTGTTGTTTTCTCAGATCAAGATGCTGTGGAACGGCGAATTGGTGAACGCGGATCACCGTCGTTTGGCGGCGCGACGAGTCCTGGAGCGATTGGCGGATCCGTCGCTGAATGCCGACCAGCGAGCGTTCCTCGAACGACCACCCTTTCAATCGTTAGCGTACCAGTTGCGAGGGTGGGCGAGTGAGCCGATCGACTACAACGAACTCCTGACCGTTACGGAGGCCTGCGAGGTCGACGCGACTCAGGCGAATGGACGAAAGTTAACCGAAGCAATACAGAAGCTGCGATGGTCGAATAACTCGGTGGCCGAGCGTTTGGCGGAACACCTAGAGCATTACTACAGAAACGCCAACGTTCGGGTTTCTGTTTCCGCAGAGTTGCTGCGTCGTCTCTTGCCAGTAGACGGTCCTGAACGCAGACGAGTGCAGGATAGAATTCTGGGGACGCCTGTGGTGGGCTCGAGTATCAATCAGCGGGACCTCTACATCAAGTTGGTACCGCACGATCAATTCCTTCAAATTGCGATGGTCGCTCGCGGTATCGTTGACTCAAAAACTTATTCCGACGTCGGTCCGGTTCGAATCCACAATAACGGCCAAGTCAGATTTCAAGCCGCACAGCTCGTCGTGCTCGATCACGGCGGATTTCGTATTCCGGATCCAGATGCCCAGGCTCAAGGCCGCTCAAGCCTAACAGGTGTCGAGACCGACTTCGATATCGTTCCATTGTTGGGGACACTCGTCCGGTCCTTTGCTTCGCAGCAACACGATGTTCACTACGATGAAGCCAACTCGGAAATGGAAGCGAAGGTGGCTAGACGTGCCGCGTGTGAGCTGCATCAAACCATCAAGCGGGGCATAGACGATGCGGAGACACGTATTCAACAACGACTCGTGACTCCACTGAAGAAACTGAGGCTCAATCCGGTCGCCATGAATCTACAGACGACAGATCGTCGGATTGTGGCCCGCTACCGATTGGCCGGGGAGGACCAGTTGGCCGCTCACACGCCGCGACCGCTGGCGCCGAGTGAGAGCTGGCTAAGCGTTCAACTTCATGAGTCGTCGGTCAATAATGCCCTGGCCCGGTTGGGGTTGGAGCGACGACGCGTAACAGTCGAAGAACTCTATCGCAAGATCATGAGTGCGCTTTCAATCCCAGGCGAGCTGCCCGAGGATTTGCCACGCGATGTCTATGTGACATTTGACGAAAACGAGCCGATCCGAGTCGTGCTAGGCGAAGGCCGGATTCTGCTCCAAATGCGGATTTCCGAACTGGAGAGTCCGAACAACCTCTGGAACGATTTCATCGTTTCCACGTCCTATGTGGCGGCGATTGAGGGGAGACTACCGGTTCTGAAACGCGACTCGCTTATCGATCTTGATGGCGACTTCAGCTTGTTCGAGCGGATTCCCTTGCGAGCGATTTTTAATGCCGTGCTCCCCAAGAACAAGGCGGTCGCACTCGTGGGATCTGCGATCAGGGATGATCCTCGCTTCAGCGACACGTTTGTCAGTCAATTCACCCTGGTCGATGGGTGGATGGGAATCGCAGTCGGTGGAAACCGTCGCCCTCGACAAGCAATTGAACCGGGACTGGGATCGTTCATTCGTTGAACGGGACGGTTGCCATGCAGCTTGATCCTAACTCGACGATTTCAATTGACTTCGCCAGCGATCCAGTTCCTTTTGGCTAAGACTGTTGTCGCGAACGATCTTGTGTCGCAGTTGACGGTCGGCACCTTGGACGCGAACATCGACGGTCAATCGTCCATTCTCGCTGTACTGGAAGAGAATATTGACAGGCGTTTGCGCCGCCAAGTCGGCCGGCAGGTCGCGGACACTACATTTGCCAATCTCGGTACAGTCCTCCGGAGATGAACTTTCTCCCTCCACGATTTGGATGAGGATCGATTGTTGTGCCTTTTTTTGTGTCTTGAAAATACGACGGGCCTGAGCTGGGATCGGTGTGTTACGGGGAATCAGAATAGCGGTCCGCGGGCGTTTTGTCTTTGGATCGACACCGACAACTCCGAGGCTGTGCGAATTGACATTGCGTATGGTAAATGCGGGCGCCTTTCCTTGATTAAGATCCATGAGTAGACCCGCATGCAATGCCGCGCCATGAGCCACCGCGTCGTCGGGTGAGATCGATCGATCCGGTTCCATACCCGAGAGCTCTTTGAGCATCTCGGAGACGGCAGGCATTCGCGACGATCCGCCGACGAGTAGGATCCGATCGATGTCGCCCCATTCCAGCCCTGCGGCCTGAAGTGTCTGTCTCGTAGTAAACGCCGTGCGATCAAGCAGGTCGCGAGTCATGGCGTGAAACTCATCACGCGTGACTTCGACTCGAATGGCATTCCCGCCGAACTCAAAAGCTACGCTGGCTTTTGATCGCGCTGAGAGAGTTCGTTTCGCGTCTTCGCACTCACGCCATAATCGTCCCTCTACGTTGGGATCCTCGCGAGGGTCGAGTCCATACTTGCGAATGTACTCTTCGGCACAATAGTCGACCATTCGCTGATCCCAGTCTCGACCACCAAGTTGCATGTCTCCATCGGTTGCTAGGGTCACGAAATCTCGACCGCCCACTTCCATCACTGTCACGTCAAAGGTTCCACCACCCAGGTCGTAGACGATAATCTTCTTGCGTTCGGCACTTTCCTTGCCCGTCAGATAACCCTCGCCAAATCCATAGGCCACGGCGGCAGCTGTTGGTTCGTTGATGATATCCATCACCTCGAATCCGGCGATGTAACCTGCGTCCTGAGTTGCCTTTCGGCGAACTTCGTCGAAGTAAGCTGGGACCGTGATCACGACTTTGCGATACTCACCCAATTGTCGCATGGAATCGTTACGCAGTTTTCGTAGGATCCACGCCTGCAGCACCTCAGGTGGATAGTGTTGGCCGTTTATCTCCTTGTGGAATTCACGTTGGCCAAGGTCTCTCTTGGCACACTCGGCTACATTCAAGTACTCCGTTCCCATCGCCTTGACGGCTTCCTTACCGACAATCACATCGTTGTCTTCGAAAAACAGGACACTGGGTGTCACCATTTCCCCTTCGATATTGGGGATTGAGACAGGTCGACCGGACTCGTCCAGTCGGGCGAGTACTGAGTAAGTTGTGCCGAGGTCGATTCCTACAATCGGTTCCGAAGTTTCTGCCATCCGATGATCTTTCCAACGCTTGCGCAAGGTGTAGGGTCTGCGACCTGCTGTCGCGAGTTCTCAAGACCCCATGGTAGTTCAATCGCTTCCATTATGATCGAGTTTGGCAGCGAGGAAAGCTCCCGTCACGTGAGTGGCGCCATTTGTCACGGTCGTGCCGCTCACGGAAAGAGCTCCCATCACGGCGCAAAATGGACCGCCGAACATTCTATTAGTATTGCGAGTGCCGGCGAGCCGATAAAGAAAAAGCGATGGATAGCGCTATTCATCAAGGCCAGGAGGGCAGCTACGGACGGCCGCGACTGTTGCCATTGCGAGGCGGTTCCACCAGTTCTTCGAATTTCTGTGAGGACGGTCATGCCCTACGTCTATGTTAATGCCGCACTCAGCCTCATGTTTATCGCCGTTTGGGCGATGGTTGGCCACATCCTCGCGTCAGAACGACGAGACGAAGGCTCGCGATCAGCCAATTTTCGTCGTTCTCGTCTCTACTGGGAACCGGACGAATAACAGAGCACGTCCACCTCACTTCCCGCAGCAAATCCCTCGCTACCTTCCGGAATCACGACGAATCCATCGGCGTTCGTCGTGCTGCTTAGCAGCGAGGCGCCGCTGATCGCGATCGGTTCGACGAGTCCATCTTTTAGTCGCACGCGTGCGTAGTCGACCCGGCCCACGACCGACACCATCTTGCGAAGTAGCTTTCGGCGGACCACCAGGTAGGGCCAATCGGTCTCCCGGCCACCGAGACGACGGATCGCTCGTCCGGCGAAAAAATCGTACGCGCACATGCATGAAACCGGATTTCCGGGCAACAAGATGACTATTTTTGATTCCAATAGCCCTATTCCTGTTGGACTGCTCGGACGCATCGCGATTCCGTGGATGGACAGTTCACCTTCTTCAGCCAAGACTCTCGGTGCGTAATCCTCTTGACCCACACTTGATCCACCCGACACGAGAACCACATCACAATCTACGTGAAAGGCCTCTCGAATTGCCTCTTCACTGTCCGGAAGAATTCCCGGGTGAATGACAATGCCGCCATCGCGCTCGATAAAGGCCTTCAGCATTGGGCTATTTGAGTCGGCAATTTTCTCCCCGTGGGCAGTGGAACCCGGAGGGAGAAGTTCGTTCCCGGTCACTAGAATGCGAACGCGAGGGCGGCGAATAACGGAGAATTGCTGGACACCGATCGACGACAAGACCCCAAGATCTTGTGGGCGCAAGCGACGACCTTTCGCCAAAACTGTCTGACCCTCGGCAATGTCCTCACCGATTTGGCTAATGTGTTTTCCGGGCGAAACGAAGTCACTCAGCGACAAGATATCGTCGCTCATGTCCGTTTTTTCGACAGGAATGACCGCATCGGCACCGTCTGGCAACCGCGCCCCGGTCATGATGCGGATAGCTTCACCTGCTCGCAATTCGCCCCTATAACGTTCGCCCGGCAGCACTTCTCCGACCACCGTCAAGCGAAGCCGATTGTATGGGGAAGCGCCGCTGCTGTCCTCTGCCCGAATCGCATACCCATCCATCATCCCTCGAGGGAATGGTGGGACGTTCAACTGGCTTACCATTTCGGTCGCCAGCACCCGCCCAGCCCCTTCTGATAAAGCGACGTTCTCCGCCGTCAAAGGGCCGGTGTGGCCGTCCAACCAGGCGAGTGCGTCGGCGACCGATGTGCGACTTGCAAAGCCTCGCATCCGAACGTCGCGACTAGAATCTTGAAAAGCCATGAGATGAAGCGATGGGATGCAGCGGTCGGGGGACAACGAACCGGAATACGACATCAAGCAGGACGGTACCACAAGTCGTCACGCGGTGCCATCCATCGTCGGAAGGTGGACGGCGCGACCCGGGGCGATGTACGTTTCAACTCAGGGCGGTTATCCTCACCTGCATGGCGAAGCAAGAACAGTTTCTTGATGTAGTAGATCGAGACGTTGCCGAACGTCGATTTCGAGATGCGATCGGCCCAATTCAGTGCGACAGTGAAAAAGTGACGGTGGTGCAAGCGTGGGGTCGAGTTCTCACGGATGACGTTTTGTCGCCTATCGATGTTCCCGGTTTTGATCGGTCGAATTACGATGGTTACGCAGTCGTCGCATCGGATACTTACTCGGCCGACGAACAGACTCCTATCGTTTTGCAACTGCACAAGGGCGTAGCCGCAGCTGGTAGCGCGATACAAGGTGAAGTTGTCAGTGGACAGGCAATGCCCATTGCGACCGGTGGGATGGTGCCCAGAGGCGCCAATGCTGTTGTCTTGATCGAGTATGCCGATGAAGACGGGTGTGAAGTCGTTCTCCGACGCTCGGTCGCGGAAGGATTTGGAATTGCCTATGCCGGATCTGATGTCGCCCTCGGCGAATGCGTGTTGCGACAGGGATCGCGGATTACCAGTCGAGAGACGGGTGTGCTGGCCGCCATCGGAGTCACCGAGATCTCCGTTGTTCGCCGGCCTCGTATCGCGATACTTTCTACAGGTGACGAAGTCGTCGCGCCAGGCCAACCTCTTGCCCCTGGCCAGATCTACGATTCGAACGGACAGATCCTAGCTGATGCGGTTCGTGAACTCGGTGGCGAGCCGGTGAGGTATGGAATTGTCGCCGATGATCTTGCGGAACTTGAGCGGCGCGTCGCCACCGCGATCGACGAATGTGATGTCGTCCTTCTTTCCGGTGGCACGAGCAAAGGGCAAGGAGATCTATGTTACCGCGTCGTATCACAGTTTGACGATCCTGGGATCGTCGCCCACGGCGTGGCGCTCAAGCCGGGTAAACCGATCTGCCTGGCGGTAACAGGCGGAAAACCGTTGGTCGTGTTACCCGGTTTTCCCACATCGGCGATCTTCACGTTTCACGAATTCGTTGCACCTGTCATCCGGCGACTCGCTGGAGGCAACGAGAAGGTGAGGACGACGATTCAGGCTCGACTTCCGGTCAAGGTGCTCTCCGAGATCGGAAGGACCGAGTTTCTTTTGGTCTCGCTGGTTCACAGTAACGACGACTCACTACCTTTGGCTTTTCCAATGGGAAAAGGTTCTGGATCCGTAACCACATTTAGTGGCGCGGATGGTTTTGTTGTCATTGACCGCCACACGGAAATGGTTGATGTGGGCCATCTTGTGCTGGTTCAGCTATTGGGCCGCGATGTGCCGATCGCCGATCTGGTGGTGATCGGCAGCCACTGTGTTGGGCTCGACTATCTCTTGGGACAACTGCAGCAGCGTGGATTCACGGCAAAATCACTGGTCGTCGGATCGACCGCCGGACTCGATGCGGTTGCTTCTGGCCAGGCCGACCTCGCTGGAATTCATCTGTTGGACCCCAGCACCGGGCGGTACAACGAAACGCTGCTCCCGGAGGGAGTCTGCTTGATCCACGGCTACCGTCGTCGTCAGGGCGTCGTTTATCGCCGTGGCGACGGCCGTTTCGCTGGCCGAACTGCGGAGGATATCTTACGCCATTCTGAGCGGGAGCCGTCGATCATGATGGTCAATCGCAACGCTGGCAGCGGCACTCGCATCCTGCTCGATCAGTACCTAAGTGGCAGACGACCGAGCGGGTACGCAATGCAATCACGCAGTCACAACGCCGTTGTCCAGGCGGTCAAGCAAGGTCGTGCCGACTGGGGTGTGGCGATCGAACGCGTCGCTCGGCAGGCCGGTCTGGCTTTTGAACATTTGGCTGATGAGCACTTCGATTTTGCTGTGCGGACGAGTAAGCTTGAAACGGATTCGATCCTCGCCTTTAAAGAACTGCTTTGCGACCGAGTAACCACCGGTCAGCTCGCGGAAATGGGTTTTTTACAATTTGCAACTGACGAGACAACGTCCGTTCGGCAAGTGGATAGTAGCGACCAATGACATTGCAATTAACGTGGCGCGGCGGTGGATCTGTGCCTGTCGAAGTCGAAGACGTGACGCCCGATCGATTGATCGGCATGACGAACGACGAGATAGAACAAGTCGAGATTTTCGAAGGAAAACGAAAAACTCAGCTCGCTGAGTTCTTTGATGTTAGTGGCGATTTGGATGATCAGCAGATGGTCTGGCAGGGCGACCTTGGTGGTGTTCATTGGGTCGGGGCGAAAATGGTCTCAGGTACGATGCGAGTAGAGGGCGATGTAGGCAGGCACTTGGGTAGTGAAATGAAAGGTGGCGCTATCCACGTGACGGGAAATGCCAGTGATTGGGTAGGTGGTGAGATGAAGGGTGGACAGATCACTGTCCAAGGGAATGCTGGACATCTTGTCGGTGCGGCCTATCGTGGTTCTGCACGTGGTATGACCGGCGGAACCATTGAGATTTACGGCAGTGCGGGGAATGAAATTGGACACACGATGCGGCGAGGGCTCATTGCGATTGGGACAAAGGTAGGCGACTTGGTAGGCTTCAACATGCTGGCTGGATCGATATTCATGTTTGGCGATTCGGGTATTCGGCACGGAGCAGGAATGCGACGGGGAACGCTCGCTTTTTTTTCCGGCGAACTGCCATCCATGCTCCCCACTTTCCGACATGCCTGTCGATTCCGCTCCCCGGCAATCAATCTGATCACCAATCAACTTGCCGACAACGGATTTGCTGTTGCCGAAGCTCATCGTGGCGCGATGTTCGACTTGTATCATGGCGATATGATCGAAGGAGGACGCGGCGAGATTCTCGTCCGCAGTGAATGAACGATCCTGTGCACCCCCTGTCGATCGGCGGCATCCTCCTCTGTGGCGGCAAAAGCTCGCGAATGAGACAAGCGAAGGCGTTGCTCCCGTTTGGGAACAGTACGATGGTCGAGCATGTCTTGTCAACGCTACAAGAGATCGTGCAACCCATCGTGGTCGTGACGTCTCGTGAGCAGCAGCTACCCGCGCTGCAAAATGCCATGATTGTCACCGATGATCGGTCTGAGAAAGGACCGCTTGAAGCGATGCGGGTCGGCTTAGGCCGACTGCCAAAAAGCTGCCGTGCCGCTTTTATTACCAGTTGTGATGTGCCTCTATTGCGCACCGCCTTCGTTCGATATCTCGCCGATCGGCTTGAAGATTACGATGCGATCGTTCCCTTCGATGGCAAGTTTGCCCACCCTTTGGCCGGGATCTATCGAACGGCTGTCGTGCCGACGATCGAACGGCTGATCTCGGCCGATCGTTGGCGGCCACGGTTCTTAATCGATGAAGTCGACACACTCCGCGTCGATGTCGAAGAACTGCGAACCGTCGATCCCGATCTGGAATCCCTGATGAATGTCAATGAACCCTCGGACTATCAGGCCGTGTTGCGTCGTAAGCAGAAATAGAAATAGGACATCGTCGTTCCTCGCTTACGCTTTGGATTACGAGATCATCATTCTTTAACTATGTAAGATTCTCGCGGTCGCACGCGACCGGCGAGGGATTCTCTAAATAGTGATCACTGACCGGGTAGTTTCGAAATCGAATCGAATAAAACTGCTCGAACCACTCGCTGATATTCTCTTCGACGCCATGATCAAATTCGGGTGTCACAAAGAGAGTGCGACCATTGCTCGGTTCGCGGAGGTCGCCGTCGTCGACAATGATCTTTCCCGATTTGATGACGTACCGCGGCAACTCGAACATCAGCTGCTTATTTTCGTGCGGCGAGTAGATAGTTACGTCGGCATCGGCTCCTACACCGAGATGGCCTTTGTTCTTGAGCCCCAAAATGCGGGCGGGTCCCGCGCGAGTGATCGTACAGATTTCGCCCAGCGTGTACTCTCGATCAATCGAAGCCAAAACCGAGTTCTTGAGGATATCTGGATGGACCGATCTGAGTGTTTCACGCCGGAACGCACTGTCCATTAGCAAGCGAATGATCTGCGGGTAGGCTAGGAATGAGCCACCGTTCGGATGATCCGTACTCATCACCACCCGCCACGGGTCTTGCAGCAGCAAGTACCACTCTAGGCCAATCGCCCATTGCCAGGAGTGCACCATGCTCTTATCGCGGTATTTGATAGGCGCAATGCCACAACCGGCTTCCATTTCCGTATCCGCGCTGAACCACTTTGTGCCGTATACGTTGTGTAGGAAATATCCCAGCGGCCCATCGCCGGTCATGCTCGTGGTTTCGCCGAAAAGTACCTGCCCAACGTCGATTGTTATGTTGTCGTGCCCATTGACGTAATCGGCGAGTGGTTGAACTCGCGAACAGAATGTCTCTTCGTCAGCGTCACCACCACCGTAACTGTGAAACTGAATATGGGTAATGTGGCCACGATGTCCTTCCAGGGCCTTCATCGTTTCCAGAGTTGTTTCGAAGTTGCCGGGCAGCCCGAGATTGTTGCAGTGAATGTGGATCGGGTGGGGGAGTTTTAGTTCACTAGACGCTTTGGCGATCCCGGAAATGATCTGACGCGGTGTGACACCGAAGTGCTCTACAACCTCGTCTATTGAGCCGACGTTGCCGGCCTGTTTTGTTTTCCAAACCTCTACGCCGCCCGGGTTCACCAGTTTCGGGGCATACCCTCGGGCGGACGTTAGCAGCCAGCCGATGAACGCTTTTAACCGTTCGGGCTCCTGCTCTTGGATCGCCCGCATAATGTAGTGGTTGTTACCCATCAGGACGTAAAAACCCTTGTCGATACAGGGCGTGTCCTCAAACTCCTCGTGGGCGTGTCGCGCTGCCAGCGGCGGTACGGCCGCATCGAAGGCTGTCGTGTAGCCAAGACCAGCATACTTGTATCCGGTCGCGAACGTGCTCGGCACACTCCCCATTGTGCCACTGCGAGTCGTCGCCGTTCGTGAAACAGTCTCGCTTCGACGCTTGTCTTCCGGCCGCATCTTCCGTGCCGCGTTGACCTTGGGACCTGCGATATGACAGTGCATGTCGATGCCTCCGGGCATGACAACCAACCCGCTTGCATCCAGGATCTGAGTCGGTCGTTCGTGGTCGTCCGGTGGCGCAATGACCCTGCCATCTCGCATCCAAATATCGTGCACTTGTCCGTCGAGATCGTTGGCGGGGTCGTAGACGTACCCGCCTTTTAATAAAAACAAACTCATCAATCGTCCCGAAGTTTTGTTGTGCAGGTCGCGTCGTGTCACCGTCCTGCTTGGGTGGCGGCGTGAAAACCCCTATGATCGTCCAGCGAGACGATGGAGACAAGACGGTTTGCCACAGGTATCGCGCCGTGAGATGATTCTGTGGGTCACTCGGACGTTTTGAATTCGGTGCGCGTGGGCCAACCCGAATTCACCGACACAACGGGAAGTCAAAATATGTTGTCACTGGAAGTTGCTGTACGTCAGATAGAATTCGCCCGCAGTTACACATGGACACTGCTCGAGGACTTGGACGACGACGAGTGGTTCGTGCGACCCGTGCCAGATCAATCACACATCGCTTGGCAAGTTGGCCACATTACGATGGCTCAATACGCTCTCACACTCCTGCGAATTCGGGGTAAGGAACCGGAGGATCAGGAGTTTATCACCAATTCGTTCTTTAAATTCTTCAAAAAAGGTTCCGCGGCGCAACCGAGCGACACGGGACCGTCGTTATCTGACATCCGGTCCACATTCCAAGCCGTCTACGACCGTGCAATGATGGAAATGCCCAACTACTCACTCGATCTGCTCGACGAATCGCTGCCCGCCCCGTATTTTGCCACTCCGACCAAACTGGGCTCGATGCTGTTCGCCTCGCACCACGAATTGTTGCACGCTGGCCAGATCGGACTGATTCGTCGCTTGCTGGGGAAACCACCCGTGCGGTGAGTCTGGCTCGCCATCGTGAGATATTACGGTGCGGTATGTTGGCGTGGGTTGTCGCAGGATGCTGGGCCACTTTCGGCGAAAGTGACCTACGGCAACGACGAGTTACGATTCTGATTGGCGGCGGAAATTGTATTCTCCCACTGCTTCGGAAAAGGCTTTTCGATCGATTGCTTCATGGATGCCGACCGGCTGTTGGAACATCTTCGTAGGAAGAGTATCTTCCAGCGGCGTCCAGCCTGCTCGAACATTGAATTGCCTCCGCTCATGCACGATTCGGCGGGCGACGTCACGAAGTTCGGCCCGGTCAATGTCCCACCCGGTGACGGCCTGCAGAAGGGTTGCTGTGTCGTCGTAGAAGTCGTCCAGGACCCCTCGAATGAACTTACAAAGGATGAGAGAGTCCATTACCGCAGCTCGGTCTTCGCTATCGATAACGGCTTGCACGGCCGACTTGAAATCGCCTTGAGCGACATCGCCGGCAAAGTCCGCTTCATAGGCGCCGCTCCGATTATGGTCCGCACCTCGCGCCGCAACGGCCAGACCAACCGCCATTGCAGTTAGACCACGGGGCTCATACCCCGGCATCTCAAGCCCCTTGATTTCCGCCGTCATCTCCTCCGCTTTCGGGCCCAGTTGTTGGGCCATCTGCTTCGATCCATCCGCTAGTCGGTGTCCAATTCCCTGCCGTCGACCAATCTGTTCGATGAGTCGCAATAGTCCCTCGCCGTCGCCAAAGGTGAGCGATTCCTCCGAGGGAAGCAGCCCTTCGGCAGCGCATTCCATTGCGAAGGCGATGGTGCCGCCAGTGCTAATCGTATCCAGTCCCAACGCGTCGCAGCGACGGCACGCATTGAGCACGACTTGAGGATCATTGATGCCGCAATTTGCTCCGAGGGCGAACAGCGATTCATACTCGATCCGGACCGGTGATTCACCCTGTTTGCCTTCGTAGAGGTGTTCGCAACCGATCGTACATGCGGCGCATGACTTGCGGGTTTTTCGCAGCGTTTTTTCCAGCGTTTCCGGTGCCAGGCTGCTGGCCGATTCGAGCTGGCCCTGTTGGAAGTTACGTGTGGGCAACATCGCGAGACGGTTGAATACGAGTAGATTCGCCGCCGTTCCCAGCTCGCGGTACTTTGCTGTGGCGGGGCCGAATGACTTTGCCGAGAGCTCTTTGGCAAGTTTGTTCAGTTGTGCGGGCTGCGCCCATGTGACGCACTTTTGCCCCCGAACAACAAGTGCTTTGACGTTTTTCGACCCCATTACCGCGCCGTGTCCGCCGCGACCGGCATGACGGCCGTCATTCGATATGGTGGCATACTTGACTAGGTTTTCACCGGCTGGTCCGATGACGGCGACTTGGGCATCGGAAGCCGGCATGTCGTCCCGAATTCGACGTTCGGCTTCGCTGCATTCCATCCCCCAATAAGCGGCTGCCGGGAGAAACTGGACGCTCGAATCATCAATACTGACGATGATCGGTTGGTCCGACTGTCCACGCAACACAATCGCATCGGCACCTGTTCGCTTACCGGCGATGGCAAATCGGCTGCTGGACAGAGAATCGTTGATTCGGTTCGTCTGCGGGCTCTTGCTGACGACGGCAAATTTTGCCGATGTGGTGAGGGCACTTCCGACCAACGGACTGAAGACGAAGGCCAAAATGGATTCCGGCGAGAGCGGGTCGACGCATCCATCCTGCAGACGATTCAGTAAGTAGGTCCCCAGACCGACCCCACCGAGGTATTGACGGAGCGTGTCGGACGAGATTTCACGCCAAGCGAAAGAACATTTGCCAACATCGATTTCCAAGAATCGACCGTGGTAGCCATGGGGAGCTGACATCATCCCCCCACGTCGGCGGACAAGATAATGACGCGAGAATCACACGGGATAAGAGCTTCCGAATGCGGTCGCAATCGCTCGCTATCTAACATCGCCAGGTAGTGTCGTTGAAGTTGACCGCTCTGGTCCAGGCAGCATTCGCCGAACTCGGGAATTGCCTGAGCGACTTGTGCGAGCAACTCGGTAAGCAGCAAGGGCACGTCCGTTTGGACTTCCAACTCATTCACACCCGCGCGACGTTTGGGAATACTAAAGAACTCGACCGTGATCATTCCTTCGTCTCGACCACCCAGATGTTGCGATAGCGGACCGGGTTGCCGTGGTCCTGGAGGAAGATCGGGCCCGGCGCCGGACCAGGGCGAGACGGCGCCGCGGTCGTCGAACGCTCACCAGGTAATTCAACGTCGTTGTGCACTACCACCCCGTTGTGGCGAACGGTCACCCTTGGGTGGGCTGTCAATTTGTCGGAGTCGTCAAACTTGGCTGCTGTGTATTCGATGTCGTATGTCTGCCACGTCAACGGGGGAAAGCACATGTTCAGAGCGGGATCCTTGACCGAATAGAGGCCTCCACATTCGTTGTGTTTGCCGACCAGGCCGAACGAGTCTAGCATTTGAATTTCGTAGCGACCCTGAACATAGATTCCACTATTTCCACGACCCTGCCCTCGATCCAACGGTTGATACGGAATGCGAAACTCAATATGCAATCGATGGCTACCGAACGTCGGCTTGCTGGTGGTGCCTTGGACCAACAGCCCATCCTCCTGACGTCCGTTCTTCCAGAGGTCTGTCGACGAGCCATCAAAAAGAACCGTGGCATTTTTTGGCGGCGCCAGACCGAGAGTGGGGCTCTTGCGTCCGATCCGCTTTCCAGTCACGTCGGTCTCGCCAGGTTCTTCAAAAGTGGCCGATTTTCCGTTGACTGTGTAGCTACTCTCGCCCGTGTCGAACCGAACGGATGTTCCGTCGCGTGTGGCTCGAATTCGTACGGGATCTTCTCTCTTCGGATTCGAGCCGGGTAGGCCATTCTTAAAGATTGCCGCTTCAAACTCCCCCTTACCCAAAGCGATCACCTGCAAAGCTGGACCTTTTTTGGCACCCGACGCCAACGTGTATTCACCCTGAATCGCAAAGTCGTCGTCCGTATTTTTCGGGTCAGTGTACTTTGGTTTTTGCTGGGCCGTGGCGGTCGACGTGCAGAGCAGTCCGACCGCGACGACAAAAATGAGAGAAAGCGAAAATAATAATCTGGTCATCGTTGCCTCGCTATTGATTCGTTTGACGGGTACGAGCCCGTAGTGCGACGGTAAGGTTAGGTAAAAACCGGTCCACCAAGTGAATTACTATCCCGTTTGAGCCTGGACGACTCAACGTTCTACTCCTCCACGAACCGTCTATTTTGGATATGATATGAAGAGAATGCAATCGGCACACTGAGGTATAATTATGGATGGGCAACAAACGTCTCGCTGCAGTAGGTCGCGACGGTTGAACACCGGGCAGCGGTTGCTTTTTGGACGCGCTGGCTGGCTTGTGGTCGCCTCCATTGCCCTTCTTGTGGGGGTAGTGGGATGCGAGCCGCCTGGTCGCAAGGCTGCCGAGCGGAACAATGAACCCGAGGATCGATCTCGGCTCAAACCGGCCGCCAGGGATGAATCCTCGGACCGCATGAAGCCTGCTGAGCGAAGTGGGCGCAGTGTCTTTGAAGTCGTCGATGTGAAATCAGACGGTGACTTATCGGCTCGAGCAGCTGCCGAGATGGCTTGGCGCGCTGTGGAAGACTCTCGCGGATATGGTGAGACGTTGGTCGTCTGGATGTTCGACGACAGTCCGGGTGCCCGTTCCCTGGTCTCGGAAGTTTCCGATTACATAGCCAACCGCTACGAACGAGATAGGATCGTGGAGGGTCGCCAGCCTTTACGAACTGCCGTGGGTCAGTTTTCGGAGACGGTGACCTGGCATTTGGAGGAGCCGACCACCGAGAACGCGAAGGCCGCTGAGGCCATCCGCTCGGTGTCGTCCAGTGGCAGCGAACGAGAGGTTACCTTTGCGGCAGTGGCGGAGTGCATCGATCACTTCAAGACGACGCGACTGAAGTTTGGTGTGAAGACACTCTTCGTACTGGTGACTGACGAAACCGGAGACGATTGGGAGATGGTTGACGATCTCGTTGGGAAAGTCAGTCGCTACCAGATGCCCGTTTATGTTATCGGCTCGCCGGCGCCGTTTGGTTATCGATACTACGGGGAGGATCGGGACAAGCAGTATGGGCCCGAATCACGTGGTTTGGAAATGATCAAGCTCTCGAATTGGGGCGGGGACGTGGCGATGGACGTCGTCGATTCTGGTTTTGGTCCTTTCGCCCTAGAATGGCTCTGCCGGGAAAGTGGTGGAGTGTTCATGTCGGTGCGACCTGAGGGCGGGCGGTTTGTCGGCGCGGTTGGCAGCAGTTGGCCAAATGGTGCCTCTGTTCGGTTCCCGAAGGACACGATGGTCCGTTACGCTCCGGATTACGTTTCTGCGGAAGAGTATCAGCAGCTGCTCGCATCCAATAAGGCTATCAGCGCACTCGCCGCGGCGGCCAAGATCGGTCGCCAGGAGATGATGAGTTACCCGCAATTGAATTTCAAAAGCCAAAACGAAGCGGCCCTGGCCCGATCTTTGACGGAAGCTCAAAAGAGTGCGGCTCGGTTGGGTCCGCAAGTGAATCGAATGTACGACACGTTAAAGGAGGGGCAACGACATCGGGACGACATCACCAGCCCCAGGTGGCAGGCCGCCTTTGATTTGTCGTTTGGCCGATCCTGTGCGGCGAAGGTGCGGGTCAACGGATACAATTCGATGTTGGCTGCCCTGAAACGTGGCATGACCTTTGAGGATCCCAATAGCACCATGTGGGTTTTGGAATCTGACAATACGATTTCGGTGGCCACTTCCCTTCAAAATCTAAGCGACCGCGCTCGCCTGTTGTTGCAACGCGTCATCGACGAACACCCCAACACTCCATGGGCCATGATGGCAGACCGAGAGTTACAGACTCCGATTGGCTGGAAGTGGACGGAACGTTGAAGCAGAATACAATCCAGATCGACCGGCAACTGGCTGGAAAACGACGAGCAATCGCAGCATGGCAGAGACATTTATCATGATTCCTGGACGCACCAGCAAGCAAGGGTGCGGGATCAGTGAGGGTAAATTCGGTGAAACGTATCAGTCCGAGACGACTGTGTTGCAAGTTGCGCCTCAAGACATGGAGCGGCTTGGGCTCCGTGAGGGCGATCGCGTGAGGGTGACCAGTGAGGATGGACAGATCGAAATCGACATCAAGCCATCAAAGGGTGACGAACTTCCGCCCGGGCTACTATTTATGGCCTATGGCGACCTCTCCAGCCGATTAATGGGAGGGGACACACACGGTTCGGGAATGCCGACCAGTAAGGGATTTGACGTCGAGTTGGAGCGGCTTGACTAACTCGAGAACGTCCCCTTCACCCGCGAATCTCTGCCACCAGGAGTAATGAAACAGATGGCGACTGTGGAACAAGCTGACGCCGGACCAGACGAAGAGTCACTAAAGATTGTGTACGATGCGACCTGCACGTTCTGCGGCTGTGTCTGCGACGACATCGATCTGACCGTAAAGGGTCACCAGATCGTTAAGGCCAAACGCGCATGTGTTTTGGGTAATTCGTGGTTTCTGAACCATAACATCGAGGACCGCCCGGCGTGTTTGATCGGTGGGAAGCCCGCGGCCGTTGAGGAGGGGATCCAACGTGCAGCTCAGATTCTCTTTGACGCCAAGTACCCACTGATCTACGGACTCAGCGATACCACGACCGAATCGCAACGGGTCGCCGTCGGCATTGCTGATTGGATCGGCGCAAACATCGATACCACGACTAGTGTCTGTCACGGTCCATCGGGAATGGCGTTTCAGGGCGTCGGGGAAGTGACCTGTTCCTTGGGTGAGGTCCGCAATCGGGGCGACCTGATCATTTTTTGGGGTTCGAATCCCGCCGAGAGTCATCCACGACATTTCACCAAATACAGCCTGATGCCGAAAGGAATGTTCGTTCCCAATGGCCGCAAGGACCGTACGTGTGTGGTCGTTGACGTTCGCAAGACAAAATCCGCCAAGGCCGCTGATTTGTTTATCCAGATCAAGCCTCGATGTGACTTTGAGGCACTCTGGACATTGCGGGCACTTTGCAAGGGGATTGAACTCGACCCTCAGGTAGTCGAGGAAAAAACAGGACAGCCGCTTTCCTTGTGGCAGGATCTGATGAACACGATGAAGGCTGCCAAGTTTGGCGTCATCTTTTTTGGGATGGGGTTAACAATGACTCGCGGCAAACATGCCAACAGTGAGGCGTTGTTGACGTTGACCCGAGACATGAATCAGCACACTCGATTTGTTTGCAAGCCCAATCGGGGTCACGGCAACGTGACCGGTGCAGACAATGTCGTGTCGTGGCAGACCGGGTATCCTTTTGGCGTCAATCTTTCTCGCGGTTACCCGCGGTTCAACCCGGGCGAGTACACGTCGTCCGATGTCCTGGCCCGTGGCGAAGCCGATGCAGCGATGATCATTGCCAGCGATCCGATGGCGAATTTTAGCCAACCTGCTCGCGAACATTTGGCTCGAATCCCGTACGTAGCTCTCGATCCCAAGGAAACACCGACGACCAGAGCAGCGGAAGTTGCCTTTACCGTCGCCACCTACGGCATCAACGTGCCGGGCACGGTCTATCGAATGGACGACGTGCCGATTCCACTTCGGCCGGCATTCGATTCGCCATTCCCTAGCGATCTGGAGATTCTGAAGGGAATCGAGCGTCGCGTGAAAGAGCTCGGCCGCGGATAACTTCCCCGTTCGCATCCCAGCAGCTCACCTGCCCCTTTTAGGTCGGCACGGACCACGCTAACATTGGCTTGAACCGTAGGTCTTACGGACGACATTGTCGATTATGGGCGTCAACACGCGGCGAGGTGAAGCGATGAATAGTGATCATGGCCACGAAAATGAAGGCACTTCACCTGAGTGGCGGCAACTCTCGCCTCGACAGCGTCGCGTGCTGGGAGTGTTGATCGAAAAGGCGAAGACGACTCCAGATGCGTATCCGCTGAGCCTCAATGCACTGACCAATGGGTGCAATCAAAAGAGCAATCGTTCGCCGCAATTGAAACTCAGTCAGGACGAAACTCAGAATGCCGTCGACGAACTGCGTCACATGGGCGCGGCGATGGAGGTTCAGGGAAGTGGTCGTGTGCCCAAATACCGCCACCAGGCTTACGAGTGGTTTGCGGTCGACAAGATCGAGATAGCCGTCCTAACGGAACTGATGCTCCGCGGCGAGCAGACGGTTGGAGAACTGCGAGGCCGGGCTAATCGGATGTCGGCGATCGCCGATCTGGCCGCGCTGCGACTTGTCCTCAACTCGCTGTTGGAGAAACGCTTGGTCATTTCCCTCACTCCGGAGGGACGCGGGCAGGTGGTTTCGCACAACCTGTACAAAGATCGCGAGTTGGAAGGTCTGCACCAGCGAGTTTCGCAACAAACAAGTCAGCAGGAATCTGAGCCGTCAGCGTCATCGGCACGATTGATAAATGGTGGTGGTGCAACGGTGGCGATAACGGTCGATATGTTTCAGGAACTCAAGTTAGAAGTGACCCAGCTACAGGCGGAAATCGCTCAACTCCGTGGCGAGTTACAGCGGTTTGGCAGCGAAACAGTGCAAGGATCGGAATAGGACGCGCGGCGCTACATTTGCTTTGTTGTTTTACGGACCGCCAGGCGGCCACCCCAGTCTCCACGGAAACCCGACCAAATTAACGAACCGAGAACCCATCGATGCTTGAATTATTCGATCAAATCAATGAGGCGGCAGCTAAGATCCGACAAGAGTGGGACCAGACACCGCGTGCCGGTATTATCTTGGGTACGGGTCTCGGTGGACTGGTTGAGCGGATCGAGATCGAAGCGACGATCGACTACGACGAGATTCCCAATTTCCCCGTCTCCACCGCGACCAGTCATCGTGGTCGGTTAGTCTGCGGAACACTCTCCGGCATCCCAATCATGGTGATGGAAGGGCGTTTCCACATGTATGAGGGATACTCGCTGAAGAAGATCACGTTACCGGTTCGAGTGATGAAGGAGATGGGGGCCGAGTTGCTGATCGTCTCCAACGCCTGCGGCGGCATGAATCCCTATTTTCGCGGCGGCGACTTGATGGTGATCGAGGATCACATCAATCTGATGGGCGACAATCCGTTAATCGGAATTAACGATGATCGCCTCGGACCCCGTTTTCCAGATATGTGCGAACCGTACAGCCAAGAACTGGTTGATGACGCGATGTCGATCGCGAGGGAAGAGGACATCGTTTGTCACAAAGGCGTTTTCACGGCCGTGGCCGGCCCGAACCTTGAAACACGCGCCGAATACCGATTTCTCCGCGCGATAGGTGGCGATGTGGTTGGCATGTCGACCGTCCCGGAAGTGATCGTTGCGGTCCACTGTGGACTCAAGGTCCTCGGTTTTTCGATTGTGACCGACATGTGTCTTCCCGACGCATTACAACCTGCAAATGTCGAGCACATCATCGCGACGGCCAATGAAGCCGAACCGAAGTTGACCAAAATGGTCGTCCGTATGCTAGAGAAAGCCTGCGGTTGAAGTGATGTCATGACCTCGTCCATACGGCCCAAACATCGAGCTGCGATTGACGCCGGCGTCGAAGTCGTGCGCCGCCGTTGGTCCGTGTCTCCAAAGTTCGGGTTGATTTTGGGGACCGGGTTGCATCGCCTCGTCGAAGGTGTGGAGGTCGACGATACCATTGACTATGGCGCGATCCCTTCTTTTCCACAGAGTACGGCTCTGAGTCATCACGGGCGATACTTGTGTGGAAAACTGAACGGGGTCCCCTTGCTGGTCATGGATGGACGGTGCCATTTTTACGAAGGGTACTCGGCGAGCACGCTGATGTTGCCCGTGCATGTCATGGCGGCGATGGGCATTCAGGCATTGGTTGTCTCCAACGCTGCCGGAGGCGTGAATCCCCTGTTTTCTATAGGTGACCTGATGGTGTTGTCGGGACACATTAACCTCATGTGGAGCATCCGCGGCACAGCGGACGACGGGACCATCGGCCGCGCCGTCTCCCCGAGACCGTGCGTTTACGCTGAAAGTTATCGACAGTTAGCCCTCGCTGTAGCCCGTCAACACGACTTTGTCGCGCAACAAGGAGTTTACGTCGGCGTGACAGGGCCGACCTACGAAACCCGTGCCGAGTATCGTATGTTCCGTCAAATCGGCGGTGATGCGGTCGGTATGTCGACGGTTCCGGAAGTCTTGGCAGCCAGTCAGTTTCAAATACCAGTGTTGGGACTCTCCATGATCACCAACGTTGCCAAGCCCGATGCACCGGAGACAGTCGATGCCGACGAAGTCGTCGAAGCGGCTCGCCACTGCGCGCCGAACATGAACCAAATCGTCAGTGCGGTAGCCGAGAAATTGGGTCGGATCATCTAGAACTGCAGCATTGGTAGCACGATGTCTGCTTGATCCCCATCAGCCGAAATGTGTGGCACCGGCTCTGCCAGTGAAGGTCCACGGATTTTCCTCGGAGATTTGTCATTCGTTATTTGTCAATTTTCATCTGTCCAGGAAGGATGATGCACGTCTTGGAGGCTCGGCTCAAACAACCATGGCCGCATTCCAGACGCAACTGTCAAGACTGCGAACAACATGAAATGACAATCGACCGTTGACACATAACGAATGACAAATCGAACGCCGATCTTCGACCGAAATTCAACTCCCACACCATCTTTCCAACAACTGAAAGAAGTGTCATCGCTGGCGTAACTCCAAGAGATGGCCCGCCAAGGAAAAGAGACCACCAATAATGAAGATCATGATCGATGGCAAGAGAACATCTGCACGCAGCCTCTTGCTAGCCCACGGCGCCGGGGCACCCAGCGATTCCGACTTCATGAATTCCATGGCAGCGGCCTTGGCCAAACAGGGCATTCGTGTTGGTCGGTTCGAGTTTCCCTATATGGAAAAACGACGCGACGACGGCAAACGTCGTCCACCGGATCGCGAGCCGATTCTGCGCGAGACGTTCCAACAAGCGTTTTCCGAATTTGATAACGGCACACCTTGTCTTATCGGTGGGAAATCGATGGGCGGGCGGATTGCAACGATGGTGGCGGCCGACGCTGAAGTCGAGGCCGCCGGAGTGGTCTGCCTCGGTTACCCTTTTCATCCAACGGGAAGGCCCGAAAAACTGCGTGTCGCCCACTTGGCGAATCTAACCGTTCCGACGTTGATCGTTCAGGGCGCACGAGATCCGTTTGGCAACATGGAAGAATACCACACCTTCAAGGTGCAGAATTCGCGCATCGAGATGTTCTGGTTAGCCGATGGCAATCACGATCTCAAACCCCGCAAGGCATCCGGAATGACTCACGAGGAACATCTGCAAACGGCGGTGCAGCGTATCGCCGACTGGATGGACGCTATTTGAGAGGGCGCGAGTCAGACGACTAATCTTTCACCGCTCGGTAAACGAACCGCTTCACGTGGTTTTCCAAGTCGAGGGTAAATGGCATTTTCTGTGTCAACGCGATGCCGACTAAATCGTGTTGAGGTGAAATCCAAAAGTGAGTCGAAGCCGCACCACCCCAACCGTATTCATGCAACGGAGTAAATGTCGCCAGCGGGACCCGTCCGACAACAACAGAAAATCCGTAACCAAAACCGACTCCGACCCGTTTGCCGGCCAGGTCAATCGGCATCATTTCCGGGGATAGTTGATTCGTGGTCATCTGTTGAACGGTTTCCGGCGCCAACAAGCGATTTCCGTTCCACTGGCCAAGGTTGGTGAGCATCAGGCAAAACCGCATGTAGTCCTCGGCTGTCGAAACCAAACCGCCACCACCAGAAAACAGGTCGGGCCGTTTGAGCACTCGTGACGTGCGCGCAGCATCAACGACTTGCAGCTTGCCTTCGCTGTCCAGCAAATAGCTATCAGCAAGCCGCGATTGTTTTTCCGACGGTACGTGAAAGCTCGTGTCGGACATCTCCAGCGGTTCGAAGATCCGTTCCTGAAGAAAGTGGTCAAACTCCACCCCCGAAACTCGTTGAATGAGCAGACCGAGAACGTCGGTCGCAATACTATATCTCCATTGACTTCCGGGCTGGGAGGCCAAGGGAAGTGCACCCAGTTTGACCGCCATTTGGTCGAGCGTGCTACCGCGACTCAACAACCGGGATTTTCCATAGAGGCGATCAACGTATGAGTCACCGTAGTAGCCGTAGGTGAAGCCGGCGGTATGGCAGAGCAGTTGGTACACCGTGATCGGCGTTGCTTGTGGCCATTCTCCTGCGGGTTGGCCCGGCAGATGCACTTTGAGGCCCTCTAATTCGGGGATCCACCGTGAGATGTCGTCGGCAAGTGCGAGCTTCCCCTCTTCGACCAACATCATCGCGGCCACACTGGTCGCTGGCTTGGTCATTGAGTAGACGCGTACGAGCGTATCGCAACGGTATTCTCGATTGTCGTCGATTCGGTCTTGGCCGAAGGCTTCAAAAAACACGACCTTGCCGTGTCGAGCGACCATGACCACGGCACCTGGGATTCGGCCGCGGTCGATGAACTTTTGCACGGCCGGCCCAATATTGGCGAGAACCGTCGAGTCCAAATCTACATCCTCAGGGCTGCATCTCGGCAATGAGTTAGCTATCGCCAACTTCTCTCCATGGACGTCACGGGCAACCGACAAACTAGATCGTTGATCGTTCACAATAGATTGACCACGATTAAGCCGAGAATCCCCGCCAGGCCAGCATAACAAGCGAACACAGGGAAGGTTTTGCGAATGATAGCGCCTTCGCGACCGACTAGTCCTACTACCGCTGAAGCGGCCACGACATTATGAACGCAGATGGTGTTTCCCGCCGCACCTCCGACGGCCTGCAAGGCCACGATCCAGAAGGGGTCGACGCCAATTCGCTGGCCGACATCGAATTGAAACAGCGAGAACATCATATTGCTGACCGTGTTGCTGCCGGCAACAAACGCGCCGAGTCCCCCAATCCAAGGTGAAAAGAGTGGCCAAGCCTGACCCGTCAATTCGGCGACCGCTGTCGCGAGCACAATCGGCATTTTCTCAAAATTCGCTGCGCCTCCATCCGAGTTGATGAAGACCTGAACCATCGGCACAGTGAAGATCAACGCTACCGACGCCTTGACAATCGTCTGCAGCGAACTGCGGCACGCGCGAACATAGGCGGCTGCGGGCATCTGGTGCAGTAGCCACGTGGCCAGCGTTACCGCAATCAACACGCCACCAGGGAGATAGAGTAGTTTTACATCGGCCCCCAAACTCGTGCCAAAAATACGCTGAAAGTCGAGCTTCCCGTGCTGTTCCAGGAAGGCCCTAATCGGGAGTTGCGGAAGTCGAGTCAACACCAGACACCCGGCCAACAGACCGTAGGGCGCCCACGCCATGACTCCACTCAGTTTTTTGGGCGCGTCATTGAGGTTTATTTCAACGGTTCCAAACCAGTCGCTGGGACAGTCTTTTCGCGGTGGAAAATCCCAGGCAGGTTCGCTGGGCAAGAACAAGCCAAATCGACAGGCAGTCACCACGATGCCAAGACCAATGAGTCCCCCGAACAATGATGGGAATTCAGGACCCAACGTCAATGCCACTATCAGATACGGTATCGTCATTGCGAAGGCTGCAAAGATTGCGAATCTCCAGACTCTCAGTCCCTCGCGAAAACTCCGATTGGCTCCAAAGAACCGAGTCATGATGCTAACCATTAGCAGCGGAACCATCGTTCCCACCATGGCATGCAGCAAGGCGACGCGTGCGGTAATCGCCAACTGAATCTGTCGCACATCGACGTTACCGTTTATGTCGATCATGTTCATGTCGCGGGCGCAGGCCAACACGTGTGGATCGCCATCGAGTCCTGTGCTCACGCCAATGACAATCGGCGTACCGAGTGCCCCAAACGACACGGGCGTACATTGGATGATCATGCCGCAGACCACTGCCGGAAGGGCAGGGAATCCGAGGCCGATAAGAAGTGGCACGGCAACGGCTGCTGGTGTGCCAAAACCGGCTGCCCCTTCGATAAACGATCCAAAGAGCCAGGCCACGATGATCGCCTGGATGCGGCGGTCGGGCGAGAGGCCAACGAATCCCGAGCGAACGACGGCCAGGCCACCACTCTCACGCATCACGTTCAGCAGTAGAATGGCACCAAAAATGATGTACAACAATCCGCCGGCAGTGATGAGGCCTTTCACGGACGCCGCGGCGACCTGCACCGACGGTACTTCCCACACGAAAAGAGCCAATAGGGCCGCGGTAACGTAGGCCATTGGCATCGCATAACTCGCCGGCCAACGAAGGCCAACCAGGAAGACTGCGACGACGATGATTGGCAAAAGAGCAAGTAGAGGAAGCACGTGTTTGCCTTTTCGACGCGAGTCGTTGGATGGTCCTAGCTAGACGAGAAACAGGATTGTAACGGAAGTTTCCATGTTCGGGCTGTTTTGCCCACAAAGTGTCATCGGTGAAAACAGAAAAGCGCTATGACATGAGTCAGCTGGTAACGGAATGGTGGGAATGGTCGGGCAATGAGAGTACCATGATCGGCAGGCAATCCGTCATTCAAGGTGACGGCGATTTTTGGGCCAATT
>DUDC01000103.1:4377-4894 GCA_012959465.1 Planctomycetaceae bacterium | reverse complement strand
ATGAGGCGAACCAAGGAGCTACAAAATGAAGACTCCCCTGATCCTATTAATCGCCACTTTCGTCTGCTTGATCTCTGCTGCGCCGGGGCTCGGTCAAATCGCCGTTCGAGCCAACAAGATCTACACGATGGCCGGCGAGCCGATTACCGACGGAATGATCGTTTTTCAGAATGGAAAAATCACGGCCATCGGCAAAGCAAACGCCATCAAGGTGCCCGATGGATTCCGCGTCCTCAAAGCAAAAATCGTGACTCCTGGCCTAATTGATGCCCACTGTACTGTCGGCTTGTCCGGAATCTTGAACTACGAACATGATCAAGACCAGCTCGAACGAGGCACGCCAATTCAACCAGAACTGCGGGCACTGGATGCCTACAACGCTCATGAGGAGCTGGTCGAGTACGTCCGCAGCTTCGGCGTTACCAGCATCTGCAGCCAGCGACGTTGCGAGGGCATACTCATCGATGAGCCCGCCTCGGGCGCAGTTAACGATGATCGAGCCGGGTTTCATCTTCGC
>DUDC01000103.1:0-4367 GCA_012959465.1 Planctomycetaceae bacterium | reverse complement strand
TCGGCGTTACCACGATCCACACTGGTCATGCGCCCGGTGAGTTGATCTCCGGCCAGACTCTGATTGTCAAGACGGTAGGAAACACGGTCGAAGCCGCCCTACTGAATGAAGCCCGCGCGGTGGCAGCAACGTTGACGGGCGATGCGCGGAAGTCGGATTCAAAGTCGCCTGGCACGCGTGGAAAAATGATCGCCATGCTTCGGGAGCAATTCATCAAAGCTCAAGAGTACCTCGACGAACGATCCGCGGCCACGGGTGATGATCCCAAATTGCCACCTAGAAATTTGCGGCTGGAGACACTTGGCAAGGTCCTGAAGGGCGACCTCGCCTTGATGATCACCGCCCATCGGGCTCAAGACATTGGCAACGCGCTGAGGCTCGCCAAAGAGTTCAAGATCAAACTCTGGCTGGACGGAGCTTCTGAATCCTATCTTTTGGTGGACGAGATCAAGGCTGCAGGCGTGCCTGTGTTAATCCATCCAACCATGGTCCGCCCGACGGGCGAACGCGAGAATTTCAGTTTTGAAACGGCTTCCATCCTTATCAAAGCCGGCATACCCGTTGCCATGCAAGCGGGATACGAACCGTACGTACCGAAGACCCGCGTGTTGCTTTGGGAGGCGGCGATGGCTGCGGCCAATGGACTCACTTTTGATCAGGCCCTCGGCACAATTACAATCAACTCGGCAAGGATTCTGGGCATCGATCAACGTGTAGGATCGCTCGAAATAGGCAAAGACGGCGACGTCGCGTTGTTCGACGGCGACCCATTCGAGTACACAACACACTGTGTCGGTGTCGTCATCGACGGAAAAGTGGTCAGCCGATTGAAAAGGTAATGCGTGGCACTTGTGGCACTGGCGCTGCCAGTGTTCTTGCACATTGTGTGTTTTAGTCGATACTTCCATCTCATCTCTAGACACTGGCAGAGACAGTGCCACACATTCCCATCACACTTATTGCCTTGGCAAGCTAGTTTAGGATCCCCTCGATCACGTGCGCTTCCTCGACGCCTGTTAGTTTTTCATTCAGGCCGTTTCGATGATAGATCAATCGACGATGATCGAGTCCGAGTAAATGCAGCAGCGCGATCTCATGATTCTTCCAACCACGGCACTTAGTCTTGACAACGCATACGACGACTCACATTGTATACAAACAACAATGCCGATCGTCACCTTCACCGAAAGTGACCTCCGACCACCTCAGAACGGGGCACTTTCACCAAAGCAGCCAAACAGCCCAACGTCAGTGGCCATTTGGATTCGTCAGCGACAGGGAGTTTTGCGTATGCCAGCGCGAATTCGGAATCTAATATGCCTAGTGGTCATCGTCAGTTGCCAAACGCCCCTGATTCAGGCGGATGAACCCATCGTACTCGGTCAATGGCGATTCGATGAACAGGCGATTCGACAGGGAAAACTTGTCCCCGTGGCGGGAGATTGGCAGGGCGAGCTAGTTGGTCAGCCAAGCGTGGACGCCAAAGCAACCGACATGTCATTCGACGGAGTCAGCGACCATGTGATCCTGCATCCTCAAGCAATTCAATCTGGATTGCCGACAGCCGCATTGTCTGTAGCGCTGTGGGTCCGGGTCGACCGAGGCGGTAGCTGGGGCGGGTTCATGACCGCCATTCAGGACAACGGCGAATTCGAACGCGGTTGGATGCTTGGGTATCGAGATACCCATTTTTGTTTCGGACTGACAAGTCAAGTCAAGAAACGCCTGACCTATCTATCGGCTCCGCAACAGTTCTCCCTGGGCGTCTGGCATTTCGTCGTCGCCGTGTACGATGGCCAGCGAATGCAGCTTTTTGTCAATGGAAAACGGGCGGCCCAATCGGATTCGCAACAGGGCGAAATCGCCTATGCACCGACCGGACCCGTTTCGCTAGGTGCGTATGTTGACGCCAACGAGAAGCATCCGTTGAACGGCGCATTGGCCGACGTGACAATCTACCGTGGCGTGCTCTCGGCAGCCCGCGTTTCCGCCGACTATGAACGCGATCGAATTCGCTTTCAAAACCGTCGGCTAGCAACAGACTCAACGAAGGACTGGCCTACCTACATGCGGGACTATGCCCGCAGTGGACAGTCACCCGAGGAACTGAAACTACCACTTCAACTCGAATGGCGATATGAACATCCTCATGCACCAACTCCCGCATGGCCTCCGCCAGCGAAACAGAACTTTTGGGCGAATAAGGCGAAACTCAATGCTCGAGTCGTCTACGATCGCGCATACCATCTGGTGAGTGATGGTGAGTCCGTGTTTTTTGGATCGTCATCGGACGATCAAGTTCACGCCTTGAGTTTCGCGACTGGTGAACACCTCTGGAGTTTCTTCACCGAAGGCCCAGTCCGGCTCGCGCCCAGCGTTCACAAGGGCATGTTGTTGTTTGGATCAGATGATGGACAAGTCTATTGTGTAGATGCCCAATCGGGAGCTCTGCGATGGAAGAGACAAGCGGTCGAGCAACCTCTGCGAATACCCGGCAACGGTCGAATGATTTCGCTGTGGCCGGTGCGGACTGGCGTGCTGATCGATGGCAATGCAGCTCGGTTTGCCGCGGGACTATTTCCACAACAGGGTGCCTTTCAATTCGCTGTGGACACCGTGAACGGGAAGGAGTTGGCCACTGGAAAAATCAACTTCTCCCCACAGGGCTACCTGCAGCGACGAGGGGTCTCTTTGATCATGTCGCAAGGCCGCGCGGCTGCGGCTATGGTCTCACGCCTGAAGAGAAGCGGTACACCGGTACCCGTTGATTCGCAACGTGCGCCCCAGGAATTCCCCTACGCATGGATTGGTGCCGGTCGCCTGCGGTTCGCCGGCGGTGACGGTCGTGTCGCCTGCTTTGACCACGCGGACGGTAAGCGGCTATGGGAGGCGAAAGTCGAAGGCGCCGCTTACTCACTAGCGGCAGTACGTGGCCGTTTACTGGTCAGTACCGACCGCGGATTTCTTTATTGTTTTCGTCCGGCAATGGACTCCGTTGCCGAACCACGGATTCACACAGCAAACAAGCCACCGTCACGCGTGCTCACCGACGGAGACAAAGAGTGGGGAACGTCGGTTTCAGAACTGCATGGTTCGGGTCCAGGCTATGCACTCATGCTTGGTGCGGACGTGCAGGCCATCACCGCGTTGGTCGCGAACACGGATTTACAAATCATCTGCCGTGAACAGGATATGACCAAGGTACGCCTCGCTCGAAATGCGTTGAGTCAATCTCAATTGTATGGAGTTCGCGTATCGGTTCACCACGGAAACTGGGAATCAATGCCGTACGCCTCGTCATTGTTCAACGTGATTGTCTCTCGACAATTTGATCCGACAACGGCGACGAACAGTGCTGAGATCTATCGACTGTTACATCCAACGCGAGGAGTAGCCGTACTCAGCAGTGTAGAAAGACCTGACAAGACGGCGTGGAATACCTGGATCCGCAGCCAGAAATGGAAACTGAGTCACCGACAAAGCCACTCGGATTACTCTTCATGGACAGGACGCCGCCAACCGATCGCCGGAGCTGGAGAGTGGTCACACATGTACGGCAACCCCGCCAATACGGCTTGTAGTGATGACCAGCTGGCAACTGGCAAGTTCACCGTGCAGTGGTTCGGACGGCCCGGTCCACGAAAAATGCTTGATCGACACCACCGAACCACGCCTCCGGTTGTTCACTCCGGACGAATGTTCTTGCCGGCAAATGAACTTGTCATCGCCGTGGATACCTACAATGGCACCATTTTGTGGGAGATGCCTCTGCCCGGCTTTCGTCGCGTTGGAGCGTTGCGAGATTCCGGTAACTTGGCTGCCACCGCGTCCGAGGTTTACGCTCTTAGCGGCCATTATTGTTACGGTCTTGCAGCGGATTCCGGCCGCCAGAAAGTCGCTTTTTCTACGCCACTGCGAGATGGCGAACGTGGCGATTGGGGCTACTTGGCCGTTGTCGACGATCAGCTGATCGGCAGCTCGACGCGACGTGGAGCTTCACGGATGGGGCACAGTCGTTCTCAAATCGCCGAAACGTATTATGACGATGTGCCGATCGTTGTGAGTGAAACCCTTTTCTCAGTCAACCGAGAGATTGGTACGATAAATTGGCTCTATCAACCTCGTGGCGCTATCATCAATCCGACGATCACCGTTGGTGCCGGTCAAGTCTTTCTCATCGAGAGCGCCAATCCAACAACTCTTCAGTCCCCGTCCGGACGTTTAAAATTGGAACAACTACTCGGCAAGGGCGCCTTCCTTGTCGCGCTAGATCTTAAGACTGGCAGGGAAGTTTGGCGTCGGCCCATCGACCTAACGAAGATACGTCATCACCTCTATCTGGCCTATGCCAAAGGGACTCTGATCGC